>NZ_JBSWCE010000030.1:0-100771 GCF_056780015.1 Micromonospora sp. R311 | reverse complement strand
AACCCGGAAGCTAAGCCCTCCAGCGCCGATGGTACTGCACTCGGGAGGGTGTGGGAGAGTAGGACACCGCCGGACAACCTTTCCATTCAGGGCCACCCCGCACGGGGTGGCCCTGAATGCATTCCACCCCCGGAAACCACCAGGACCCCCGCAGACCCCAGCGCCGACAACGACGATCGCGAGGCAGGCAGGCCGGAGCCTCAGATCGCAAGAGAGGCGCGTCAGCTGAGGGTCGAGGCCCTGAACGGAACTGTCGGGAACCGAGAGCAGGCCGGCGGACTGGCCGAGGCGCACTGGCCGCTGGACGAGGCCGAAACGCCGCACCATTGACCCGGACTCGTCCGCACCGGCGAACGAGCTGCCGGGAACGCGGCCCGGGTAGCCGCGGGTCGGGGCCATCGAACCGAAGGAGAGGGTGGCTCGGCGTCAGTCGCGCGTCTGGACTCCTTCGCGGATCTTCCGCAACAGCTCGCCGGCCTCGTCCCGAAGGGGAGGGTGGCTCGGCGTCAGTCGCGCGTCTGGACTCCTTCGCGGATCTTCCGCAACAGCTCGCCGGCCTCGTCGACCGGGCGCCCGGGGAACATCGCCATCACCACGCTGCCGTGGTCGGCCCAGCCGCAGATGGCGAAGTCGCCGCCCTCGCCGCTGGTGCTGCCGCACTTCATCACGCCACCCAGCCGGCCCGCCGGCACCTCGCGCAGCCCGGTCACCCGGCCCGTCTCGTCGGCCATCAGGCCGAAGAGGCTGTCCAGGTCCCGCTCCGGCTGCCAGAGCAGGGTGGTGCCGCCGAAGATGAGCACCGACCGTCGCTCGTCGGCCGGGTCGCGGTAGACGGTGCCGAAGCTGCGGTCCAACTCGATGTCGGCGGCGAAGCCGCTGCGCAGGTAGTCGGCGGTGCTGCGGGCGCGCTCGCTGTCGTCCCGGGTCAGTCCGGCCACCCGGTCCGGCGAGGCCAGGTCGGTGTCCTTCTGCTGCGCCACCCGCCAGCCCGCCGTGCCCAGCGCGCCGGCGCCGGCCAGCCCGGCGACGAGCAGGGCCGCGAGCAGCACCCGCCGGCGGCGCGACCGGGGCGGCTGCTCGGCGGTCGCCTGCGGGTCCCGGTTGCTCAGCTGGATGGGCTCCTCGGTCAGGTCGACGGGCTCGGACCCGTCGTCGACCGGGCGCTCGGTGAGATGTGCGTCGGACATAGCCGACACCGTACGCGAAGCACCGGTGGCGCACGTCAGGTCCGCGGAAGCGCTCCGTAGACTTTCAGGGTGACCGAGAGACTGGATGCCCGACGCCCCGACGCCCCGACCCTGCCCGGCCAGTACCAGCCGGGTGAGGTAGAGCAGCGACGGTACGAGCAGTGGGTAGCCGCCGGGCACTTCCGGGCGTCGGCGGAGAGCGACAAGCCGCCCTTCACCATCGTCATCCCGCCGCCGAACGTCACCGGCTCGCTGCACATGGGCCACGCGTTCGAGCACACCCTGATGGACGCCCTCACCCGGCGCAAGCGCATGCAGGGCTACGAGGCGCTCTGGCTGCCCGGGATGGACCACGCCGGCATCGCCACGCAGAACCTGGTGGAACGACAGCTCGCCACCGAGGGGCTGTCCCGGCACGACCTGGGCCGGGAGAAGTTCGTCGAGCGGGTCTGGCAGTGGAAGGCCGAGTCCGGCGGCGCCATCCTCGGCCAGATGCGCCGCCTCGGCGACGCCGTCGACTGGGACCGCGAGCGCTTCACCATGGACGAGGGCCTGTCCCGGGCCGTGCAGACCATGTTCAAGAAGCTCTTCGACGACGGGCTGATCTACCGGGCGAACCGGATCATCAACTGGTGCCCGCGTTGCCTCACCGCCCTCTCCGACATCGAGGTGGAGCACACCGACGACGAGGGCGAGCTGATCTCGATCCGCTACAGCGACGAGGTCGTGGTGGCCACCACCCGGGCGGAGACGATGCTCGGCGACACCGCGGTCGCGGTGCACCCGGAGGACGAGCGGTACCGGCACCTGATCGGCACCGAGGTGGCGCTGCCGCTCACCGACCGGCGGATCCCGATCGTCGCGGACGAGCACGTCGACCCGAGCTTCGGCACCGGCATGGTCAAGGTGACCCCGGCGCACGACCCGAACGACTTCGAGATCGGCCAGCGGCACGACCTGCCGGCCCTGACGATCATGGACGAGCGGGGCATCATCACCGCGCCCGGCCCGTTCGAGGGGCTGGACCGGTACGAGGCCCGCCCGGCGATCGTCGCCGCGCTGCGCGAGCAGGGCCTGATCGTCGCCGAGAAGCGGCCGTACCTGCACGCGGTGGGGCACTGCTCGCGGTGCAAGACCACGGTGGAGCCGCGGCTGTCCCTGCAGTGGTTCGTGAACACCGCACCGCTCGCCCAGGCCGCCGGTGACGCGGTCCGCGACGGCCGGGTGAAGATCGAGCCGGCCGAGCTGGCCAAGCGCTACTTCGCCTGGGTCGACAACATGCACGACTGGTGCATCTCCCGCCAGCTCTGGTGGGGACACCGCATCCCGGTCTGGTACGGCCCGGACGGCGAGATCGTCTGCGTCGGCCCGGACGAGGAGCCGCCCACCGGCGAGGGCTGGCGGCAGGACGAGGACGTCCTGGACACCTGGTTCTCCAGCGGCCTGTGGCCGTTCTCCACGCTGGGCTGGCCGGAGCGCACGCCGGACCTGGCGAAGTTCTACCCGACCAGCGTGCTGGTCACCGGCTACGACATCCTCTTCTTCTGGGTCGCCCGGATGATGATGTTCGGCCTGTACGCGATGGACGGCATGCAGCCGTTCGACGTGGTGGCCCTGCACGGCATGGTCCGGGACGAGCACGGCAAGAAGATGTCGAAGTCGTTCGGCAACGTGGTCGACCCGCTGGACTGGATCGACCGGTTCGGCGCCGACGCCACCCGGTTCACCCTGGCCCGGGGCGCCAACCCCGGGCAGGACGTGCCGGTCAGCGAGGAGTGGTGCCAGGGCTCCCGCAACTTCTGCAACAAGCTCTGGAACGCCACCCGGTTCGCGCTGATGAACGGCGCGCACACCGGTGGCCCGCTGCCGCCCGCCGAGCGGCTCTCCACCGTCGACCGGTGGATCCTCTCCCGGCTGGCGCACGTCACCGCCGAGGTGGACGAGCAGTTCGAGGCGTACGAGTTCGCGAAGGTCTGCGATCTGCTGTACCACTTCGCCTGGGACGACGTCTGCGACTGGTACGTCGAGCTGAGCAAGCCGGTGCTGGCCGAGGGCGGCCCGGCCGCCGAGGCCACCCGCCGGGTGCTCGGGCACGTGCTGGACCAGCTGCTGCGGCTGCTGCACCCGGTCATCCCGTTCGTCACCGAGGAGCTGTGGCTGGCCCTGACCGGCGGCGAGACGGTGATGACCGCCGCCTGGCCGACCGCCGACCGGGCGCTGCTCGACGACGCCGCGGAGGCCGAGGTCGGCACGCTGCAGCGGGTGGTCACCGAGGTCCGCCGGTTCCGCTCCGACCAGGGCCTGCGCCCCACCCAGCGGGTCGCCGCCCGGCTCGACGGCCTGACCGGCGCCGGGATCGCGGCGCACGAGCCGCTGATCCGGTCGCTGGCCCGGCTGGACGCGCCCGGTGACGACTTCCAGGCCAGCGCCACGCTCGCCATGCCCGGCCCGGTCAACGTCGCCCTCGACACCCGGGGCTCCATCGACGTGGCCGCCGAGCGGGCCCGGCTGACCAAGGACCGCGCGGCGGCCGAGAAGGAGTCCGCGCAGGCCCGGGCCAAGCTGGACAATCCGGCGTTCGTCGGAAAGGCGCCGGAGCCGGTGGTCGCCAAGATCCGTGACCGGCTCGCGGTGGCCGAGGCCGACCTGGCCCGGATCGACGCGGCCCTGGAGGCGCTTCCCTCGTGACCGATCGCAACTCCTTCGCCGAGGTCGAGGCCGACCTCGCCGGCCGCGGCTTCACCCGGATGGTTTTCGAGCTGGACCGGATCGAGTCCCTGCTCGATCTGCTCGGCTCCCCGCAGCGGGCGTATCCGGCGATCCACCTGACCGGGACCAACGGCAAGACCTCCACGGCCCGCATGATCGACTCGCTGTTGCGGGCGTTCGGGCTGCACACCGGCCGCTACACCAGCCCGCACCTGGAGACCGTCCGGGAGCGGATCAGCCTGGACGGCGAGCCGGTGAGCGAGGAGCGGTTCACCGCGACGTACCGGGAGGTCGAGCCGCTCGCCCGGCTGGTGGACGAGCGCTCGGCCGAGCCGCTGACCTACTTCGACATGACCACCGCGCTGGCGTTCGCCACCTTCGCCGACGCGCCGGTCGACGTCGCGGTGGTCGAGGTGGGGCTCGGCGGCGCCGAGGACTCGACCAACGTGATCCAGGCCGGGGTCGCGGTGATCACGCCGATCGGGCTGGACCACACCGAGTGGCTCGGCGACACGGTCGAGGACATCGCGCTGCACAAGGCCGGCATCATCCACAAGGGCGCGACGGTCATCTCGGCGGCCCAGGAGGAGGAGGCGGCCCGCCCGATCCTGGAGCGCTGCGCCGAGGTCGGGGCGACCATCGCCCGCGAGGGGTCGGAGTTCGGCGTGCTCCGGCGCGCGGTCGCCGTCGGCGGCCAGGTGCTCACCCTGCAGGGCCTCGGCGGTGTCTACGAGGAGGTCTTCGTCCCGCTGCACGGCGCCCACCAGGCGCAGAACGCGGCGGTGGCGCTCGCCGCCGTCGAGGCGTTCCTCGGCGCCGGCGCGCGGCGGCAGCTGGACGTGGAGACGGTCCGCGAGGGATTCGCGACGGCCAGCTCGCCGGGGCGGCTGGAGCGGGTCCGCAGCGCGCCGACGATCCTGCTGGACGGTGCGCACAACCCGCAGGGGATGGCCGCCACGGTCACCGCGTTGCAGGAGGAGTTCGCGTTCAGCAAGCTGGTCGCGGTGCTCGGCGTGCTCGCCGACAAGGATGCGGCCAGCCTGCTTGAGCTGCTGGAACCGGTGGTCGACCAGCTGGTGGTCACCCGGAACAGCTCGCCCCGGGCGATGCCGGCCCGGGAACTCGCCGCGCTGGCCGCCGAGGTGTTCGGCCCGGACCGGGTCGAGGTGGCCGAGGAGATGCCGGACGCGATCGAGGCGGCGGTGGCGCTGGCCGAGGAGGACGTGCCGGGCGAGTTGAGCGGCGTCGGCGTGCTGATCACGGGTTCGGTGGTGACCGTGGCCGACGCCCGCCGGCTGCTTAAGCGATGAACGGCCCGGAACGGCCAGGGGCCGGCCGCGGTGCGGGTGACCACCGGGACGCGGTCGGCGCCGAGCCTCCCACCGGAACGGCGCCCCCGCGTCCGGCGGCGGAGGTGCCGTCAGCCGGCCGACCCGCGGCGGGCCGGCCGGCTGCGCCCGGCGAGCAGCCGGGTGCGGGAGTTGCGGGCGAGGAGCCGGATGCATCCGGCGAGCAGCCCGGCGCGGGCGCTGCGGGCGGGCAGCCGGGTGCATCCGGCGGGCAGCCCGGCGCGGGTGCCGTGGGCGGGCAGCCGGGCGTGGGCGCCGCGGGCGGGCAGCCGCGGCGGTCCGGGTTGCGGAACCCGGAGCGGGCGGTACGGGGGCTGGGTGCCGGCACGCTGAGCCTGGAGGCACTGGTGCTGCTGCTGGCCATCCAGCCGATCCGGGTGGTCGGCGGCGACCTCGGCGGCCCGGCGATCGCGGTGGTGGTGGCGCTGGCGGTGGCGGCGGTGGTGCTGGCCGGCATGATGCGTCGGCGGTGGGCCTGGCCCGCGGGCACGGTCCTGCAGGGGCTGCTGATGCTGGCCGGCCTGCTGCACTGGTCGCTGCTCGTGCTGGGCGTCATCTTCGCCCTGGTCTGGGCCTACGCCCTGCACGTCCGCCGGGTCATCCTCGGCTGACCGGGCGCCCGGGGTCACCGGGCCGGGCCGACTTCAGGCCTCCGCGCGTTCCCGCCACTGGGTCAGCGCGATGCCGTGACCGTCCGGGTCGCGGAACGCGGCCGCCCACACCTCCAGCTTGGTGCCCCGGTTCACCACGCGGGGGGCGTAGGTGAACCGGACGCCGGAGTCGCGCAGCCGGTCGTACGCGGCCTGGATGTCGTCGACCTCGAGGTTGACGTGCACCACCCGCCGGTTCACGGCCGCCGCCTCGGTGTTCTCCCGCAGCACCAGCCGGGTCGCGCCGGAGGCGAGCACGGCGTTGCCGGCGCCCCGGTCGACCTCGCTGAAACCGAGCACGTCCCGGTAGAAGGCCAGCGAGCGGGACAGCTCGGTGACCAACAGGGTGAGCCCCACGCCGCTGATCGGGGCGGCCGGGTCGGCGGCGGCGTCGAAGCCGAAGATCGCCTCGTCCAGTTCCTCCGGGCTGACCGTCTCCTCGCGGAGCCGGGGCGGCGGCAGCGGATCGTCCAGCGGCAGGTCGATCGGGTCCAGCGCCGGCTCCGCCGGCGGGGGGTCGAACCGCTCCTCGGCGGGCGGGCGCGGGGCCGGGGTGGCCCGGCGGGGCAGGGTGCCGCTCTCCGTCGGCTGCTCCACCAGGGTGCCCTCCAGCACCACCGGCCCGCCGGGGCGCTGGTGCATCCGCACCGGCTCGCGCTCGTCGGCGGGTGGGCCGAACTCCTCGACCAGTGGCTCCGGCGTGGGTGGGTCGCGCGGGTCGTCGCGGAAGTCGTCCTCGGGCGCCCGGTCGGCCCACGGCGGGGCCTCCTGCTGGATCAGCACCTCCTCCACCGGCTCGGCGCCGGCGTACTCGGGCGGGAGGTCGGCGGTGGCCGCGGCCGTCTCGGTGTGGGTGGGCACCTCGTCCCAGAGGACCCGGACGTGCCGCTGGTCGTCCAGCGCCACCCGGATCGGCAGGGCCTGGCCGAGCGAGGGCCACTTGGCCACCGGCACCCGCGGCTCGATGATCTTCTTGGAGCGGGGCGGCAGCCCGGGAGCGTCGATCACCAGTTGCAGCTCGCACCGGCCGAAGGCGTACTGGGTGGGTGGCTCGGAGGCGCTGTGCACGTGCCCGACCCCGACCACCCAGGTACGCCCGCCGCCGCGCACCGTGGCCAGCGCGATGGCCAGCACCAGCAGGGCCACCCCGAGCGCCACGATCGCCCAGCTGGTCATGCCCAGGCCGAAGAGGATCACGAATGTGGCCACGGTGCCGAGCACCGCCGCGATCAGCTTGCGTACCGGCGCGATGGGCCGGTTCCCGCCATTCGCCACAGTGGACCTCCCGGGGGTCAAGGGCCAGGCTAGGCCGGATCGGCGGCCCGGGGAAAGACCGGCCGCCGCGCCGGCGCCGGGACCGGGTCGCTAGGCTGACCGTACCCAGCATGACCGCCTTGCGCGCACAGGAGGAACCCAGCGTGTCCAGCACCAGCCCGGATGAGCGCACCCTCGTACTGATCAAGCCCGACGCGGTGCGCCGCGGGCTGGTCGGCGAGGTCATCTCCCGCTTCGAGCGCAAGGGGCTGCGGATCGACGCGATGGTGACCCGGACGATGGACGCCGCGCTGGCCGACGAGCACTACGCCGAGCACGTCGACAAGCCCTTCTACCCGCCGCTGAAGGACTTCATGACCGGCGGCCCGCTGGTCGCCCTGGTGCTCTCCGGCGACCAGGTCATCGACGTGGTGCGCGGGCTGGTCGGCGCGACCGACGGGCGCAAGGCGGCCGCCGGCACCATCCGGGGCGACCTCTCCCTCTCCAACCGGGAGAACCTGGTGCACGCCTCCGACTCGCCCGACAGCGCCAAGCGGGAGATCGCGCTCTGGTTCCCCGAGCTGGGCTGACGAGGTCCCCGAACCGGGCCGACGGGGTCGCGCTCCGCGCTGACGAGGCCAGCCGGGACGGGCTGACGACGGCCGCCAGGCAGGGTCGACGACCGCCGCCGGGGCGGCGGCGCTCCGGGCTCAGTCGCCGGCGGCCTGTCCGCCCACCGGGCCGGGTCGGCGGCCGGCCAGCGCGGTACGGGTCCGGGGGCCGTCCTCCGCGTCGTGCCGGCCGCCGAGCAGGCGGTGGGCGAGGCCGGGCGGCATCGGCCGGTGCGCCGCGAGCGCACCGGCCGACTGTTCCGCCTCCGCCGCGGTCAGACGTCCGCGGGCGGCTGGGTCCGGGTGGTCACCGCGATCCGGTTCCACACGTTGATGGTGGCGATCGCCATCACCAGGTCGGCCAGCTCCTTCTCCGACCACACCTTCGCGGCGGCGTCCCAGACGTCGTCGGGCACCCCGTGCTCGCCCAGCCGGGTGACCGCGTCGGTGAGCGCGAGCGCGGTGCGCTCCCGCTCGGTGAAGAAGGGCGCCTCCCGCCAGGCCGCCACCGCGAACAGCCGGCGGCTCGACTCGCCCGCGCCGAGCGCGTCCCGGCTGTGCATGTCGACGCAGAACGCGCAGCCGTTGAGCATCGAGGCCCGGAGCTTGACCAGTTCCAGCACGGTGTGCTCGACGTTGGCCCGGACGTACTTCTCCAGCCCCAGCACAGCGTGGTACGCCTCCGGCGCCACCTCGGCCGCGTTGATCCGCTGCATGACGAACCTCCCTGATCGGTGGTGTGACACCGGTACGACGGGGCGGCGGGGTGCTGACGTGACGGTCCCGGCCTGTGACGCCGCTCATGCCCGGCGCCGGGCGCCGGCCGGCGACGATCCGCCCGGGATCGTGTGGCGGGGTCCCGCGGAAAGTCGGCGGCGGGTCCCGGCGGGGGTCGAGTATCCTTGGCGACCGTAAGGCGATGACCCGGCCATCACCGGCGAGCCTCCGGAAGAACAGCCGGGTGACCGGCCCAGTAGAACCGGACGGGTCCGGCCCGTCACAGCCGGCCAACGAGCGGGCGGTCGATCCTGGCCGCCAAGCGGGGTGGTACCGCGGGCCACCCGGGGCGCCGGCACGGCGCACCGGAACGGCTCGTCCTCGCAGACCCACACGACCGTGAGCTGCTGAGGAGAGCGACCCCCGATGGCCTATCCGTTGCACGACCCGACCGCCGGCGGCGTGCCGGCGAGCCCGGACCTGCCCGCGGTCGAGCGCCGGGTGCTGGAGCACTGGACGGCCGACAAGACCTTCGAGGCGTCGGTGGAGGCCCGTCCGGCCGGGGAGAACGGCAAGAACGAGTACGTCTTCTACGACGGCCCGCCGTTCGCCAACGGCCTGCCGCACTACGGGCACCTCTTCACCGGCTACGTCAAGGACGTGGTGCCGCGCTACCAGACCATGCGCGGCAAGCACGTCGAGCGGCGCTTCGGCTGGGACTGCCACGGCCTGCCCGCCGAGGTGGTGGCCGAGAAGCAGCTCGGTATCACCAGCAAGGCGGAGATCCTCGACCTCGGCGTGGCCCGGTTCAACGAGGCCTGCCGCACCTCGGTGCTGGAGTTCACCCAGGACTGGGAGCGGTACGTCACCCGGCAGGCCCGCTGGGTCGACTTCGCCAACGACTACAAGACCCTCGACCTGGACTACATGGAAAGCGTCATGTGGGCCTTCAAGACCCTGCACGACAAGGGCCTGGTCTACGAGGGCTTCCGGGTGCTCGCGTACTGCTGGCGCTGCGAGACGCCGCTGTCGAACACCGAGACCCGGATGGACGACGTCTACCGGGACCGGCACGACCCGACGCTGTCGGTCTGGTTCGAGCTGACCCCGGACGAGAACGCCCCCGAGCTGGTGCGCGGGCCGGTGCGGCTCGGCGTCTGGACGACCACGCCGTGGACCCTGCCATCCAACCTGGCGCTCGCCGTCGGCCCCGACATCGAGTACGCGGTGCTGGAGCGCGACGGCCGGCGCCACGTGGTCGGCGCGGCCCGGCTGGCCGCGTACGACAAGGAGCTGGAGGGTTACGCGCGGGTCGGCACGGTGCGCGGTGCCGACCTGGTCGGACGCCGCTACACCCCGCTCTACGACTTCCTGGTCGAGCAGGCCGGCCCGAACGCCTACCAGGTGCTCGGCGCGGACTTCGTCACCACCGAGGACGGCACCGGGATCGTCCACCTCGCCCCGGCCTTCGGTGAGGACGACCAGAACGTCTGCAACGCCGCCGGCATCCCCACCGTCGTCACCGTGGACGACCACACCCGGTTCACCGCGCTCGTCCCGCCCTACGAGGGCGAGCAGGTCTTCGACGTCAACAAGCCGGTGATCCGGGAGCTCAAGGAGCGGGGGGTGGTGCTCAAGCAGGACACCTACACCCACTCCTACCCGCACTGCTGGCGCTGCGACACCCCGCTGGTCTACAAGGCGGTGTCGTCGTGGTTCGTCGCGGTGACCGCGTTCAAGGACCGGATGGTCGAGCTGAACCAGCAGATCAACTGGACACCGGGGCACATCAAGGACGGCTCGTTCGGCAAGTGGCTGGCCAACGCCCGGGACTGGTCGATCAGCCGGAACCGGTTCTGGGGCTCGCCGATCCCGGTGTGGAAGTCCGACGACCCGAACTACCCGCGGGTGGACGTGTACGGCTCGCTCGCCGACATCGAGCGGGACTTCGGCGTACGGCTGACCGACCTGCACCGGCCGGCGGTGGACGAGCTGGTCCGCCCCAACCCGGACGACCCGACGGGCAGGTCGATGATGCGCCGGGTGCCGGAGGTGCTGGACTGCTGGTTCGAGTCCGGCTCGATGCCGTTCGCCCAGGTGCACTACCCGTTCGAGAACGCCGACTGGTTCGAGCACCACTACCCGGGCG
This sequence comes from Micromonospora sp. R311, assembly GCF_056780015.1. Taxonomy (NCBI): domain Bacteria; kingdom Bacillati; phylum Actinomycetota; class Actinomycetes; order Micromonosporales; family Micromonosporaceae; genus Micromonospora; species Micromonospora sp. R311. Next base: position 90,145 of record NZ_JBSWCE010000030.1, on the reverse strand, counting down.
ACTTCATCGTGGAGTACATCGGGCAGACCCGCGGCTGGTTCTACACGATGCACGTGCTGGCCACCGCGCTGTTCGACCGGCCGGCGTTCCGCAACTGCCTCAGCCACGGCATCCTGCTCGGCTCGGACGGGCGCAAGATGTCCAAGAGCCTGCGCAACTACCCGGACGTCTACCACGTCTTCGACGCGTACGGCTCGGACGCGATGCGCTGGATGCTGATGTCCTCGCCGGTGCTGCGCGGCGGCGACATGGCGGTCACCGAGGCGGGCATCCGGGACGCGGTGCGCCAGGTGCTGCTGCCGCTCTGGAACGTCTGGTACTTCTTCTCGCTCTACGCCAACGCGGACGGGTACCAGGCGCGGCGTCGGACCGACAGCACCCACCTGCTCGACCGGTACGTGCTGGCCAAGACCCGCGAGCTGGTCGACACGGTCCAGGCGCAGCTGGACGCGTACGACATCTCCGGCGCCTGCGCCACCGTGCGGTCCTTCCTGGACGCGCTGACCAACTGGTACGTCCGGCGCTCCCGGGACCGGTTCTGGTCCGGCGACCGGAACGCGTTCGACACCCTGTGGACGGTGCTGGAGACGCTCTGCCGGGTGGTGGCGCCGCTGGCGCCGCTGACCGCCGAGGAGATCTGGCGCGGCCTCACCGGTGAGCGGTCGGTGCACCTGACCGACTGGCCGGACGCCACCGGGTTCCCGGCCGACCACGAGCTGGTGGCGGCGATGGACGACACCCGCGCGGTCGCCTCGGCGGCGCTGTCGCTGCGCAAGGCGAAGGGGTTGCGGGTCCGGCTGCCGCTGTCCCGGCTCACCGTCGCCTCCCCGGCGGCGGAGCAGCTGCGCCCATTCGCCGACCTGGTCGCCGACGAGGTCAACGTCAAGGCGGTGGAGTTCACCGACGAGGTGTCCGCGTACTGCCAGCAGGTGCTGACCGTGGTGCCCCGGGCGCTCGGGCCGCGGGTCGGCAAGCAGGTGCAGCAGGTCATCAAGGCGGTCAAGGCGGGGGAGTGGGAGCTGGTCGACGGCGCCCCGGTCGCCGCCGGGGTCACCCTGGCCGAGGGCGAGTACGAGCTGCGCCTGGTCGCCGCCGACGCCGAGCACTCGGCGCCGCTGCCCGGCGGTGAGGGCGTGGTCGTGCTGGACACCGAGGTCACCCCGGAGCTGGCCGCCGAAGGGCTGGCCCGGGACGTGGTGCGGGTGGTGCAGCAGGCCCGCCGGGACGCCGACCTGGACGTCTCGGACCGGATCGTGGTGGCGCTGTCGGCCACCGAGGAGGTCCGCGCGGCGGTGGCCGGGTTCGCGGACTTCGTCGCCCGGGAGGTGCTGGCCGACTCGGTCGACTTCCTCGACGGCGTCGAGGGGTTCACCGGGGAGGTCGGCGAGGGCGATCGAGTGACGGTCGCGGTTCGCCGGGTATGAGATTCGGGTGAGGTGACAGGGGCCCCTTCCGCCGCGTTCGCGCGGCGGAAGGGCCTCTCCCGCCCGTCGCCACGCTCCCGGACCAGCCGCCGGACCGCCCACCACCCGCGCGGATCGTCCGGGTGGCGTCCGCTAACGTGACAGCGCCCGCCCAGCCCGACCGCCGGAGGATCCGTGCCCCTGCTCTACACCATCGGCAAGCTCACCGTGGCGCCCGCGCTCCGGTTGGCCTGGCGTCCCCGCGTCGAAGGGCTGGAGCACATTCCACCGACCGGTGGTGCGATCTTCGCCGCCAACCACCTCTCGGTCGCCGACGAGCTGCTGCTCGGCACGGTGGTGCCGCGGCACCTGGCGTTCTGGGCCAAGTCGGACTACTTCAAGGGCACCGGCCTGCGGGGCCGGTTCAGCAAGGCGGTGCTCACCGGCCTCGGCGCGATCCCGGTCGAGCGGGCCGGCGGGCGGGCGGCGCTGTCGGCGTTCGACGCGGCGATCCCCGCTCTCAAGGGCGGTGACCTGGTGGTCGTCTATCCGGAGGGGACCCGGTCGCCGGACGGCCGGCTCTACCGCGGGCGCACCGGGGTGGCCCGGCTGGCGGTCGCCGCGCAGGTGCCGGTGATCCCGGTCGGCACCATCGGCACCGAGAAGGTCCAGCCGATCGGCGCCCGGATGCCCCGGCTGCTCCCGGCGGACATCACCATCCGGTTCGGCAAGCCGCTGGACTTCACCGGCCGGCCGGACGACCGGACCTCGCTGCGGGCGATGACCGACGAGGTGATGAGCGAGATCCAGAAGCTCACCGGCCAGGAGTACGTGCCCCGGTACGCCCCGCCGCGGGCCCACCCGGCCACCTCCGGGGACAGCCCGGCCTGACCCCCGGCCACCCCGGGTCGTCGCCGAGCCGATCGGCTCAGTTCTGCTCCGCCGTCACGATCTGCTGGCGCAGCGTGTCGAGCAGCCGGGCGCTGTCGTCGACGGAGAGCCGGGTGAACACCGCGGTGGCGATGCTGCCGTGGTCGGCCGAGGTGCACACCACCACGTCCGTGCCGCCGTCCCGGCCGGCCGCGCAGCGCCCGTGCCGGCCGCGCACCCCGGTCTCGACCACCTGCACCTCACCGAGCTGGTACTGCTCGGTGAGCCGGGCGAGCTCCTCCTCGGCGTCCGCCTCCGGGGTGAGCCGGAAGCCGGTGCCGCCGAAGACGGTGACCCGCTTGCCGTCCCCGGTGGCGTAGACGCCGGCGAAGGTCTCCTCGGCCAGCCAGTGCGCCCTGCGTACCTCGCTCTCCAACTGCTTGGCGGTCGCCGCGGCCCGGTTGTCGTCGCGCAGCCGCAGGTCGGCCACCTCGGCCGGCAGCGTGGCGTGTGCCGGGTACTGCGTCGCCATCGGCATGCCGTAGTAGGCCGGGCAGCCGCAGCAGCAGGCCAGGGTGAGCAGCAGCAGCCAGGGCCAGCGGCGGCGCTTGCGCACGGCGACCGGGACGTACCCCTTGGGGGCCTGCCAGCCGGGCGGCGGCGCCACCGGCGGCGGGGCCTTCCCGCGTCGTTGCCGGGGCGGCCGGACCGGGGCCGCCGGTGGCGGGGCCACCGGGGCCGGCGGCCGGGCGACCGGCGCGGGTGGCGGCCCCGGCCGGGCGGCCGGCGGTGGGGACACCGGGGCGGACGGCGGCGCGGCGACCGGGAAGGCGGGTGGCGGCGCGGGCGGCCCGGAGTACGGCCGGGTCGGCGGCGGCGCCGGGTAGGGCAGCGTGGGTGGCAGGGCCGGGAGCTCGGCCGAGGGCAGTTCCCAGCCGCCGGTGTCCGCGTGCGCCCAGGGGTCGACCGGGACCCGGTGCTCCGGCGGCTCGGGCGGGGCCGGCGGCACCGGGGTGGGCTCGGCCGACTCGCCCCAGGCCCGGCGACGCGGCGGCGGGGGCGGGACCGGCGCGGAGCCGCTCCACCGGGGCGCGGCCTCCGGCTCGTCGGCGGGCAGCCGCCGGGTGCCCTGCGGGCCCACCTCCGGTGCCGGTGCCGGGGTGGCGGCGTCGGCCGCCTGGTCGCCGGGCAGCCGGCGGGTGCCCTGCGGGCCGTCGTCGGCCGCCGGCGCGTCGGTGTCCCGCGGGTCCGCGTCCGCGGCGTCGGCGGGTGGCGTGCCGGGGTCGTGCGCCCCGTGGTCCGCGGGCTCGTCGGCCGGTGGCGCGCCCGCCTCCGGGTCGCGGCCGGACCGGTCGGTGGGCAGCTCGCGGGTGCCCTCCGGGCCCGTGCGGGGCCCGTCGGCCGGCGGTACGGGGGAGAGGGTCGGCTCCTCGCTGACCGCCGGACCCCGGTCCGGGTGCTGGTCCGGGGTGCTCCCGTCGGCCGGCCGGTCGGCTCCCGGCTGCGGCTGCGGCATCGCGGCAATCTCCTCTCGCGCCGGTCCGAGGTTAGTACCGCTCCGCCACCACCGGGGAGCCGCCCACCGCCGGTGGCCGGCGTCCCACGTACGGCGCGGCCACCGCGCGCTGGCGCCTCCCGCCCACTCGACGGTGGCGTGCGCGCCGCCCCCGCCGCCGGGACGCGTACCCTTGGGCATCATGAGCGTCCCGTCCACCACCGCGCGCCCCGCCGCGGGCGAATCCGTCTGGCCCCGGCTGGAGCCGCTGCTGCCCCAGGTGACCAAGCCCATCCAGTACGTGGGTGGCGAGCTGGGCGCGGTGGTCAAGGACTGGGCCGCGGCGACCGTGCGCTGGGCGCTGATGTACCCCGACGCCTACGAGGTCGGCCTGCCCAACCAGGGCGTGCAGATCCTCTACGAGGTGCTCAACGAGCAGCCCGACGTCCTCGCCGAGCGCACCTACGCGGTCTGGCCGGACCTGGAGCAGCTGATGCGCGCCAACGGCGTGCCGCAGTTCACGGTCGACGCGCACCGCTCGGTGCGCGACTTCGACGTGTTCGGCGTCTCGTTCTCCACCGAGCTGGGCTACACCAACCTGCTCACCGCGATCGACCTGGCCGGCATCCCGCTGCTCGCCGCGGACCGCACCGACGCCGACCCGGTGATCGTGGCCGGCGGGCACGCCGCGTTCAACCCGGAGCCGATCGCCGACTTCGTCGACGCCGCCGTGCTCGGCGACGGCGAGGAGGCGGTGCTGGAGATCACCGGGATCGTCCGGGAGTGGAAGGCCGAGGGCTCCCCGGGCGGGCGGGACGAGCTGCTGCTGCGGCTGGCCCGCACCGAGAGCGTCTACGTGCCGCGCTTCTACGACGTCGACTACCTGCCCGACGGCCGGATCCAGCGGGTGGTGCCGAACCGGGCGGACGTGCCGTTCCGGGTGCACAAGCGCACGACGATGGACCTGGACGCCTGGCCGTACCCGAAGAAGCCGCTGGTGCCGCTCGCCGAGACCGTGCACGAGCGGTACGCGGTGGAGATCTTCCGGGGCTGCACCCGCGGCTGCCGGTTCTGCCAGGCCGGGATGATCACCCGGCCGGTCCGCGAGCGGTCCATCACCACCGTGGGGCAGATGGTGCAGCAGGGGCTGGAGTTCTCCGGCTTCCACGAGGTGGGCCTGCTGTCGCTGTCGTCGGCCGACCACTCGGAGATCGGCGACATGTGCTCCGGTCTGGCCCAGCAGTACGAGGGCACCAACGTCTCGCTGTCGCTGCCGTCCACCCGGGTGGACGCGTTCAACATCGACCTGGCCCAGGAGCTGTCCCGCAACGGGCGGCGCACCGGCCTGACCTTCGCCCCGGAGGGCGGGTCGGAGCGGATCCGCAAGGTCATCAACAAGATGGTGTCGAAGGAAGACCTGATCCGGACGGTCGTCACCGCGTACACCAACGGCTGGCGGCAGGTGAAGCTCTACTTCATGTGCGGCCTGCCCACCGAGACCGACGAGGACGTCCTCGAGATCGCGGACATGGCCCACGAGGTGATCCGGGCCGGTCGGGCCGCCACCGGCTCCAAGGACATCCGCTGCACGGTCTCCATCGGCGGTTTCGTGCCGAAGCCGCACACCCCGTTCCAGTGGGCGGCGATGGAGCGGCCGGAGGTCATCGACGGCCGGCTCAAGCTGCTCAAGCAGGCGATCAACGCGGACCGTTCGTTGGGCCGGGCGATCGGCTTCCGCTACCACGACGGCGAGCCGTCGCTGATCGAGGGCCTGCTCAGCCGCGGTGACCGCCGGGTCGGCGCGGTGATCCGCAGGGTGTGGGAGAACGGCGGCCGGTTCGACGGCTGGAGCGAGCACTTCTCCTACCAGCGCTGGGTGGACGCGGCCGCCGAGGTGCTGCCCGCGTACGGGGTGGACCTCGACTGGTACACCACCCGGGAGCGCGACGAGCTGGAGGTCCTGCCCTGGGACCACCTGGACTCGGGGCTGGACAAGGACTGGCTCTGGCAGGACTGGCAGGACGCGATGAGCGAGTACGAGCAGGACGACTGCCGGTGGACCCCGTGCTTCGACTGCGGCGTCTGCCCGGCGATGGACACCGAGATCCAGATCGGCCCGACCGGAAAGAAGCTCCTTCCGTTGACCCCGATCAACGGCCTGAAGCTCCCCACCCCCGCCCAGCCCTGACCGGTCCCCCGGGCCCCCTTGGTTGATCATGCAGTTGTCGTCATCGCCACCGCGTGTCGCCGACGGCAACTCATGATCAACGAGCACTGACCGAACGAGGAGCACGACGATCAGTAAGAGACCACAGCCGGAGGGCGGGCAGGCGCCGGTCGTCCAGCGCGTCCGGATCCGGTACGCCAAGCGCGGGCCGTTGCGGTTCACCTCGCACCGGGACTTCGCCCGGGCGTTCGAGCGGGCGCTGCGCCGGGCCGGGGTGCCCGTCGCCTTCTCCCAGGGCTTCACCCCGCACCCCAAGATCTCGTACGCCAGCGCGGCGCCGACCGGCGTCGCGAGCGAGGCCGAGTACCTCGAGATCGGGCTGCGGGAGCAGGTCGACCCGGCGGAGCTGCGGGCCGCACTGGACGCCGCGCTCTCGCCCGGCCTCGACGTGCTGGACGCGGTGGTGGCCGACGGCGGCAGTCTGGCCGACCGGATCGAGGCGTCGCACTGGCGGATCGAGCTGCCCGAGGTCGACCCGGGCGTGCTTTCGGCCGCGGTGTCCGCCTTCACCGCCGCCGACGAGGTGCTGGTGGAGCGGATGACCAAGCAGGGCCGGCGCACCTTCGACGCCCGGGCCGCGGTCATCTCCATCGATGTCGTCGCGCCGACGGAGACGCCTTCCGGGGCGGTGGCCGTACCGTGTGCGATACTCGAACTGGTCGTCCGGCAGGTCACCCCCTCCGTACGACCCGATGACGTCCTTTCCGGCCTCCGCGTGGTGGCCGACCTGGAGCCGCCGGTACCGCCGAGGGTGATCCGGCTGGCTCAGGGCACGCTGACCGCGCAGGGTGCGATCGCGGATCCGTTGGAAGCGGACCGCGACGGGGCAACCATCGGCGGGCACTGACCGACGGTCAGCGCTCAGGCAGGCAGACTTCGCCGGTCGCACAGCTCGCGCGCCCGGCGGAAACACCTTTGCGGCAACCCTGCGTGGCAGCGCTCACCCGCGCCCGGGGTAGCCAGAACTGGAGAACGTCCATGCTCGAGAACGAGCCCGAGGGCGGCGAACGGACCGGCGCACAGCCGGCCGGCGAGACCGCTGACAGCAGCACCGTCGACGGCGGCGCCGTCGGAAGCGCGCCCCTGGGAGGCGCCGAGGGCGAGGCCCCGGCCGCGCCGACCCGGCGCCGCACCACCCGCAAGCGGGCGACCCCGCTGAACCAGCCCGAGCAGATCGAGGCGCCGGTCGAGGCGTCCACCGCGCCCGCGCCGGGCAGCGGGGAGGCCCCCGAGGCGGAGGTGCTCGCCCCGGTCTCCGGCGACCTCGACGCCGCACCGAAGACCCCGCGCCGCCGGCGCAAGGCCACCACCGCGAAGGCCGCCGAGGAACCGCCGGTCGTGGCCGAGGCGGCGGCGGAGACGTCCGCCGAGGTCGTGCCGCCGGTCAAGGCCACCCGTACCCGGCGGCGCAAGGCCGCCCCCGCCGCGGCCGAGCCGGCCGCGGAGACGGCGGAGGAGGGCACCGGCCCGAGCGCCGCGCCGCCCGCCGAGCCCGAGGCGGTCGCCGAGACGACCCCGCCGGCCGCCGCCGGCCCGGAGACCGAGCCGGCGGCCGGCACCGACTTCGGCGCCGCCGCGCCGGTGGCCGGCAGCGGGGCGGAGAGCCGCTCCGGCGAGGTCCCGCCGGGCGTGGCGGTCAGCCCGTCCGCCGAGGAGGCGGCCGAGCCGGCCGTCGTCGAGCCGGAGCCGCGCACCCGCCGCCGGCGGGCCGCGCTCTCCGCGCCCACCGTGCTCTTCATGCCCCCGCAGCCGGAGGAACTGCCGGTCGCCCGGGTCGTCCCGGCCGCGCTGGTCGAGGAGCCCGTCGAGGAGGCGGTCGAGCCGTCCCGCCGGCGCCGGCGGGGCCGCCGCGAGGTCGAGCCGGTCGAGGCGGTGGAGGCCGAGGAGGAGCCGACCGAGGAGGCCGAGGAGGCCGCCGAGGACGAGGACGAGGAGAGCGCCGCTGCCCGCCGACGTCGCCGCCGGGGTCGCCGCGGCCGGGGCCGCGGCAAGGGCGGCGTCGAGGACGTCGAGGACGAGGAAGCCGAGGAGGCCATCCAGGCCGAGGCCGAGGAGGCCGAGGCGGAGGAGGCCGAGGAGGAGGAGGCCGAGGGCGGCGAGGGGTTGACCCCCCGCCGGCGCCGCCGGCGGAGCCGGGGCGCCGGGGAGGCCGAGGGCGCCGTCGAGGACGGCGTGCCGACCGTGGTCAAGATCCGCGAGCCCCGCCGGACCGTGGACGAGGTGCAGGGCGTCTCCGGCTCGACCCGGCTGGAGGCCAAGCGGCAGCGCCGCCGGGACGGCCGCGAGCAGCGCCGGACCCGCCCGCCGATCCTGAGCGAGTCGGAGTTCCTGGCCCGCCGGGAGGCCGTCGACCGGGTGATGGCGGTGCGCCAGCGCGGTGACCGTACCCAGATCGCCGTGCTCGAGGACGGCGTGCTGGTCGAGCACTACGTCACCCGCAACTCCGCCGGCACCATGGCCGGCAACGTCTACCTGGGCAAGGTGCAGAACGTCCTGCCCAGCATGGAGGCGGCGTTCGTCGACATCGGCCGCGGCCGCAACGCGGTGCTGTACGCCGGCGAGGTCAACTGGGACAGCACCGGCCTGGAGGGGCGGGCCCGCTCGATCGAGCAGGCGCTGAAGTCCGGCGACTCGGTGCTGGTGCAGGTCACCAAGGACCCGATCGGGCACAAGGGCGCCCGGCTGACCAGCCACATCGCGCTCTCCGGCCGGCACCTGGTCTACGTGCCGAACGGCAACGCCTCGGGGATCAGCCGGAAGCTGCCGGACAACGAGCGCAAGCGGCTGCGGGACGTGCTGAAGAAGCTGGTTCCGGACGGCGCGGGCGTGATCGTGCGGACCGCTGCCGAGGGCGCCAGCGAGGACGAGCTGGCCCGCGACGTCAAGCGGCTGCAGGCGCAGTGGGAGGACATCCAGGACAAGGCGGCCGAGGGCGGCGCCCCGGTGCTGCTCTACGAGGAGCCGGACCTGGTCATCCGGGTGGTCCGGGACCTGTTCAACGAGGACTTCCGCGAACTGGTCATCGAGGGCGACGGGGCCTACGACATGGTCGAGTCGTACCTGTCGCACGTCTCGCCGGACCTGGTCGCCCGGCTGCGCCGGCACGTCGGCACCGCCGACGTGTTCGCCGAGTACCGGATCGACGAGCAGATCCTCAAGGGTCTCGACCGCAAGGTCTTCCTGCCCTCCGGCGGTCACCTGGTGATCGACCGGACCGAGGCGATGACCGTGGTCGACGTGAACACCGGCAAGTACACCGGCGCGGGCGGCAACCTGGAGGAGACGGTCACCCGGAACAACCTGGAGGCCGCGGAGGAGATCGTCCGCCAGCTCCGGCTGCGCGACATCGGCGGCATCGTGGTGATCGACTTCATCGACATGGTGCTGGAGTCGAACCGGGAGCTGGTGTTGCGCCGGCTGACCGAGTGCCTGGGCCGGGACCGTACCAAGCACCAGGTCACCGAGATCACCTCGCTGGGCCTGGTGCAGATGACCCGCAAGCGGATCGGCGCGGGCCTGCTCGAGGCGTTCAGCGAGACCTGCGAGTGCTGCAAGGGTCGGGGCGTGATCATCCACCCCGAGCCGGTGCCCGAGAAGGCGCGCACCGGTGGGGCGGGGGAGAAGGTCAAGGCGGTCGCCTCGGCCGTCACCGCTCCGGCCGAGGCCACGGCCGGGGCGTCCCGGCGGCGGGCGCGCAAGAGCGCGCCGGCCGAGCGGACCGTGGTCGAGGTGACCGACACGGACACCGACACCACCACGGCCGACGCCGACTACCACGACACCATGGGCTACGACCTGTCCCGCTACGAGTCGGACACCGCCGCCGCGCCGGAGGTCGCCGACAGCCAGCAGGGCGAGTCGGCCCGGCTGGCCGCGCCGGACGACCCGGACGCGCTCGCCGAGGCGGACGCCGACGAGGCGGAGGGCGGCACCGGACGGCGCCGGTCGCGCCGTGGCGGCGCCCGGCGGCGGACCCGGCCGTGACCGGCTGACCAGCCCCGGGTTTGACAGGGCCCCTTCCCCGGCAAAGTCCGGTGGGAGGGGCTCTGCCGTCCCGGCCGGCCGGGACGGGACCGGTCCGCCCCGGGCCAGGAGGAGAAGGATGCGCCGTCTGCTCGCCGCCACCGCGACCGCCACCGTCCTGCTCGTCGCGGCGGGCTGTGCCGCCGACCGGCCGGAGGCCGCCGGCCCGGCCGCTCCGGCCGTCACCAGCGGCACCGGGACGGCCGGGGCGCGCCCGACGGCGGGCGGGCCGGCCGGCGGCGACGCCGCCGCCGAGGTGTGCGCCGCCGCCCGGCAGGCCGGCGGGGCCGCGGTCACCACGTACGTCGAGGAGGTGGGCAGGATGCTCGCCGCGGTCGGCGCCAACGACACGACGGCGGCGGGAGCCGCTCGCCGGCGGGCCGAGGCCGCGCTCGCCGGCTGGCGGGCCGCCCTGTGGCAGCAGTCCGAGCGGGCCGAGGACCCCCAGCTCAAGACCCTCCTGACCGAGCTGGCGGGCGAGGTCGAGGCGATGGGCACCGACCTCGACGCGATCGACGAGACCGAGCTCGACCGGCTCCAGCAGCGCCTCGACGAACTCTGCGGCCGGTGACCCGCCGGCCCGGTTTGGGCGTCGGCCCCGCCATGGCGTACGCTTGCCTGCGGCGCACTTTGGTGTGCCGAGTTCCCGCGTGCCCGGGCCGCCGTGCCACTGCTACCCGGCGAGCCGCCGCGGGGACTACCGCCAGCAGCCTCAACGACAGGGAGTCCGCCTCCGATGTACGCGATCGTCAAGACCGGCGGCAAGCAGTACAAGGTCGCCGAGGGCGACGTGATCGAGGTCGAGAAGCTCGCCGGTGACCCCGGCGACGCGGTGAAGCTCACCGCGGTGCTCCTCGTCGACGGTGACGACCTGGTGACCGACGCGGCGAAGCTTGCCGAGGTCTCGGTGTCCGGCGAGATCGCCGCGCACACCAAGGGCCCGAAGATCCGGATCCACAAGTTCAAGAACAAGACCGGCTACCACAAGCGCCAGGGTCACCGCCAGCCGCTGACCCAGGTCAAGGTGACCGGCATCTCCAGCGGGAAGTAGGTCGTCCTCAGATGGCTCACAAAAAGGGTGCGTCCAGCTCGCGTAACGGTCGTGACTCCGCGGCCCAGCGGCTCGGCGTGAAGCGCTTCGGTGGTCAGGTCGTCAGCGCCGGCGAGATCCTCGTCCGGCAGCGTGGCACCAAGTTCCACCCCGGTGACCTGGTCGGCCGCGGCGGCGACGACACGCTCTTCGCGCTGGCCGCCGGTGCGGTCCAGTTCGGCACCAAGCGCGGTCGCAAGACCGTCAGCATCGTTCCGGCACAGCAGTAGTTTTCCGCGAAGCGGGCCGTGGACCTGGTGTCCCGGCCCGCTTCGCTTTTTCTCGTGCGGGGCCGTACCTCGCTGGAAGGATTGACGCCGTGGCGACGTTCGTTGACCGGGTCGTCCTGCACCTGCAGGCCGGCGATGGCGGGCACGGTTGTGCCTCGATCCACCGGGAGAAGTTCAAGCCGTTCGGCGGCCCCGACGGCGGCAACGGCGGGCACGGCGGCAGCGTGTCGCTCGTGGTCGACCCGCAGGTGACCACGCTGCTCGACTTCCACTTCCGCCCGCACGTCAAGGCCCCGAACGGCAAGGGCGGCGCGGGCTCGAACCGGGACGGCGCCAACGGCACCGACCTGGTGCTCAAGGTGCCCAACGGCACCGTGGTGCAGGCCCTCGACGGCACCGTGCTGGCCGACATGGTCGGCGCCGGCACCACCTTCGAGGTGGCCCGGGGCGGGCGCGGCGGGCGCGGGAACGCGGCGCTGGCCAACGCCCGACGCAAGGCGCCCGGCTTCGCCGAGCTGGGCGAGCCCGGCGAGCAGCTCGACGTGGTGCTGGAGCTCAAGAGCGTCGCCGACGTCGGTCTGGTGGGTTTCCCGTCGGCCGGCAAGTCGTCGCTGATCTCGGTGATCTCCGCCGCCAAGCCGAAGATCGCCGACTACCCGTTCACCACCCTGGTGCCCAACCTCGGCGTGGTCCGGGTCGACAACCACACCTTCACCGTCGCCGACGTCCCCGGCCTGATCCCGGGCGCGGCCACCGGCAAGGGGCTCGGGCTGGAGTTCCTCCGGCACATCGAGCGCTGCTCGGTGCTGGTGCACGTGATCGACACCGCCACCCTGGAGCCCGGCCGCGATCCGGTCGCCGACATCGACACCATCGAGGCCGAGCTGGCCGAGTACGGCGGGCTGGCCGACCGGCCCCGGCTGGTCGCGCTGAACAAGGTCGACGTGCCGGACGGCCGGGACCTCGCCGAGATCGTCCGCCCCGACCTGGAGGCGCGCGGCCTGCGGGTGTTCGAGGTCTCCGCGGCCACCCGGGAGGGGCTCAAGGAGTTCACGTACGCGCTGGCGGAGCTGGTGGAGCAGGCGCGCCAGGCGGCGCCGCCGGCCGAGCCGACCCGGATCGTGATCCGTCCGACCGCGGTGGACGACGCCGGCTTCACCATCGAGGCGGCGCCCGACGGCGCCTGGGTGGTCCGCGGCGTACGGCCGGAGCGGTGGGTGCGGCAGACGAACTTCGACAACGACGAGGCGGTCGGCTACCTCGCCGACCGGCTGGCCCGGCTGGGCGTCGAGGAGAAGCTCGGGAAGGCCGGCGCCGAGGCGGGCGACCTGGTCCGGATCGGCGACCGGGAGTTCGACTGGCAGCCCACCCTCTACGCGGGCGTCGACTTCGTCCCGGGCAGCCGGGGCACCGACGTCCGGCTGGAGGAGAAGTCGGCCCGGGCCTCGGCGGCCGAGCGGCTGGCGGCCCGCAAGGCCCGCCGGCAGCGGCCGGCCGACGAGGTCGTGGCCGGCGAGGTGACCTCCGGCGAGGTCGACGTCTCCGAGACCGCCCCGGACCGGGCCGGGGAGATCGACGCCGAATAGCTCGTTGCGCTCCGTGACCAGGTCGGCTGCCGGAAACCTGGCCGAAATCCGGGCATCGTAACGTGGCGTGATGCTGATCGAGTCACGCCCCGCCACCGATCCGGAGATCGCCGCCCTGGTCACGGCCCAGCAGCGCGAGTTGCGCGAGGCCGACGGCGGGCTGGACGGGCAGGTCACCGTGACCCACGACGACATCCGCTACCTGGCGGTGGTGGTCGGCGGGCGCGCGGTGGCCTGCGGCGGGATCCAGGCGCTGGACGCCGGCACCGGCGAGGTCAAGCGGATGTACGTCCTGCCGGCGTACCGGGGGCGGGGGATCGCCCGGCAGTTGCTCGCGGCGCTGGAGGAACTGGCCTTCCGGCAGGGGCACGAGACGGTCTGCCTGGAGACCGGGACGTACCTCCCGGCGGCCATCGGGCTCTACACCTCCTGCGGCTACGAGCCGATCCCGGTCTACGGCGAGTACGTCGACAACCCGTACAGCGTGTGCTTCGCGAAGCGGCTGCCGGTGCGGGCCTGACGCCCGGTCAGTCGCCGGTGTGCGCGTGCTCGACGGTGACCGGCTTCGACTCCGGCGAGGCGTGCTGGCGCAGGAAGATGCTCAGCACGATCAGCGTGCCGACGGCGAGGAACTCGCTCTGCCAGTTCTGCATCGACTGGAACCAGAAGTCGCTGGTGCCGAGGAACTCCCAGACGCCGATCGGCGGGGCGCCGCTCTGCAACGCCTGCTGGTGGTTGTACTCGGCGGTGCCGGCGAGCAGGTGGCCGAGGAACGAGCCGGCGAAGATCAGCAGTAGCGCCAGGGAGAGGCTGTTGCGGTACACCACCAGCGGCAGCCCGCCGGCGCGTACCGGCCAGGGGGAGTCCGGGCTGGCCCGCCGTTCGTCGTCCTCGGGCCGGTCGGTCTGCTCCAGCGGCTTCGACTCCGCCGAGCCCCGCTGCACCAGGTACGCGGTGAGCAGGACGTATCCGCCCATCTGGAGGAACTCCGACTCCCAGTTCTCGAAGACGGCCTCGCCGAAGTGCCCGGTGCCCAGGTAGGCCCACCAGCTGAGCTGGGGGGCGCCGAACTCGGCCAGCTCCTCGTTGTGGGTCTGCCAGCCGAACACGCTCTGCAGCACCAGGAAGACCAGGAACGCGCCGAACATCGACACGCTCAGGGCGTTGTTCCGCAGCCAGCGGGGCATCATCGCCTCCTCGTCGGAGATCCGGTGACTCTCCGTTGCCCCACCGGATCACCTGGCAAACTCCGCCCGCGGGCGGGTCACACCGCCGGCGCGCCGGTCAGGGGCGGTCGCACGGGGTGTCCAGCCGGCCGCCGGTGCCGACCTGGTTGGAGAGCAGCAGGCCGAAGGCGAGCATGCCGAAGCCGAGCGCCAGGTGCAGCCAGTTGGCGGCGTCGTTGACCGGGATGACGTTCGCCACGCTCTCCCGGTCGATGGCGAAGCCGTAGAGCCAGAGCCCGAGGTAGAGCGCGCCGCCGCCGGCCAGGAAGACCCGCGCCCCGGCCACCCGGCGGGCCATCACCAGGCCGACCAGGCCGAAGCCCAGGTGCAGGAGGTTGTGCAGGATCGACACCTGGACCACGCCGAGCAGCTTGGCCTCCGAGTGGTGCCCGGCGAAGGTCATCCCGTCGTAGCCGGTGGTGATGCCGGGGACGAAGCCGAGCACTCCGAGCAGGACGAAGAGCCCGGCCGCGGCCGCGGCGGCGAGTTGGACGCGGGGCTTCGGCCCGGCGGTCGCGCCACCGCGTGCGTCACGCGCCATCGATGTCACCTCCGTGGATCCGCGGAATCTCCGCGGCGCCGGTTCGCGAGAAGCGCTCGTGACCGTCCGCACCGGCGACGTCACCCAACCCGACGATCCTCCATTTTGTAACCCTGCGCGGTCAGCTCCGCAGAGAAATGGCGAATCAGGTATGGACCCGGCGACGGAGGGTAGGTGAATGTCCGCGTCGGCCGGACGGCCGGCGCGTTCCCCCAGCACACCGCGACGACTTTCCGAGCGGAAGGGACATCATGACTTACGATCTGTCATCCACGTCTGCCACCTACGGGCAGGAGTCGACCAACGGCGGCGTCCGCGAGCAGGCCCGCCAGGTCGGGTCGGAGGCCGCGCAGGCCGGCGGGGCGGTCGCGCAGACCGCCAAGGAGCAGGGCAGGGAGGTCGGCCGCGAGACGGCCCGCCAGGCGCGCAACCTCTACGGCGAGGCCCGCACCCAGCTCGCCAGCCAGACCAGCGAGCAGCAGCGCCGCGCGGCCGGCGGGCTCCGGTCGCTGGCCGACGAGATGCGCTCGATGGCCGAGCAGGGCGGGCAGGCCGGCCCGGTGAGCGAACTCGCCCGCCAGGCCGCCGACCGGGTGCACGGGGTGGCCGGCTGGCTGGAGGCGCGCGAGCCCGGCGACATCCTCACCGAGGTGCGCGACTACGCCCGCCGCAACCCGGGCACCTTCCTGGTCGGCGCGGCCGTGCTCGGCGTGCTCGCCGGCCGGCTGACCAAGAACCTCTCCGCCGACCAGAGCGGCGCCCACCGGGCGTACGGCTCGGACGCCGGCTACGACCCGGACCGGACCGCGGTCATCCCGACCACGCCGGCTCCGCGCGCGGTGCCGGACGCCGTGCCGCCGGGCGGCTACCTCGACCCGACGCCGGGCGCCTACCCGGACTCCGGGACCACCACCAGCTACGCCGACCCGGTCGGCGGCACCGGTCAGCCGCTGCCGCCGGTGAACCAGACCGACCCGCTGCCGGGCGTGCCGTCGAGCGGGACCACCCGTCCGTGAGCCGAGTCATCCGAAGGGAGGCGGCGGCATGAGCATGCCGACGCAGGATTCCGGGCCGAACTCCGGACACGCGGGCACCCCGCACACCGCGGACGAGGTCAGGGGCAGCTCGATCGGTGAGCTGATGCGCCAGGTCACCGCCGACCTGTCCACCCTGATGCGCCAGGAGGTGGAGCTGGCCAAGGCGGAGATCCGCCAGGAGGGCAGGAAGGCGGGCAAGGCCGCCGGGTTCTTCGGCGGCGCCGGCTTCGGCGGCTACATGGTGGCCCTGTTCCTCTCGCTGGCTCTGTGGGCCGGGCTGTCCAACGTGATGGACGCCGGTTGGGCGGCGCTGATCGTGGCCGTCGTCTGGGGCGTGATCGCCGCCGTCCTCTACTCCATGGCGAAGAAGAACGCGGAGCGGATCCGCGGCCTCAAGCAGACCAACGACAGCGTGCAGCGGATCCCCGACGCGCTCAAGCCCCACCCGCAGGAGGTCACCCGATGAGCACCGATCCCGCCCAGATCCGCCGGGAGATCGAGGCCACCCGCAACAACCTGAGTTCCGATGTGGACGCGCTGGCGTACAAGGTCAGCCCGAGCCGCATCGTCGACGACCGTAAGCAGCGGGCCCGTACCGCGCTGCAGAATGTGAGGGACAAGGTGATGGGAACCGCTTCGGACCTGGGCCACGGCACCGGCCACGCCGCCCACTCGGTGGGCGACCGCGCCTCCTCGGCGGCGCACACGGTCGGCGACAAGGCGCAGTCGGCCGCGTCGACGGTCGGTGACGCCGCCCAGCGGGCGCCGCAGGTGATCCGGGAGAAGTCCGAGGGCAACCCGCTGGCCGCCGGCCTGATCGCGTTCGGCGTCGGCTGGCTGGCCTCCTCGCTGATCCCGGCCACCCGTCGGGAGCAGCAGGTGGCGACGCAGGTCAAGGAGAAGGCCGGCGAGCACACCGGCGCGGTCAAGGAGAAGCTGACCGAGGTGGCCGGCGAGCTGAAGGAGGAGCTGCGCGAGCCGGCGCAGCAGGCCACCGAGTCGGTGAAGTCCACCGCGCAGGACGCCGTGCACGCCGTCAAGGACGACACGAAGTCCGCCGCTCAGGACGTCAAGGACCAGACGCAACAGTCCCGCGACCAGGTGCGCTACTGACCCCGTTCCCCCGTGCACCCCAGCTCGCGGCCACTCCCCGGCACACCCCCGGACAGTGGCCGCGAGCTGCCGTCTCCGCCCCGCCCCGTCGCCCACTCCCGCGATCTTGCACTTCGGGCCCGCGACCTGCGGCATGTCCTGTCGATCCACCCCGGCGGACAGTGCAAGATCGCGGTCAGCGCAGGCGGCGGCGCAGGGCGCGTTCCGAGTGGGCGGCGCGGCGGACCCGGGTGCCGGCGTAGGGGACGCCCCCGAAGAGCACCCGCCGGCCGACCGCCAGCCAGGCGCACACCCCCCGCTCGAGCAGCCACAGCGGCGCCATCAGGGCGGTGGCGGGCGGGAAGACGGCGGCGCCGCCGGCCCGCCGCCGGCCCACCTCGGCCAGCGCCACGGTGGTCGCCGCCGCGCCGAGCAGCAGCCCCGGCCGCCGGGCCGCGACCGCCGCCGCCAGCGCCGGCAGGACCGCGAGCGAGGTGACCAGCCGCACCGGCTGGGCCAGGTCGTCGTACGCCTGGCGGACCCGCTGGCCGCGGAAGTGCGCGGTGTCCGGCGGCAGTCGCCGGACGTAGAGCCCGGCCGGGGCCGCCTCGGTGCCCCCGTACGCGTGCACGGTGCGGATCAGCTCCAGGTTCTCGAAGAGCACGTCCGGGTCGTAGCCGCCCATGGCGAGGAAGGTGCTCCGGCGCACCGCGAGGGTGCCCGGGTAGTCGGCACCGAGCGCCCGGTTCAGCAGCGTCCGCCCGGTGTCCCAGTACGCGTGCCAGGGCAGCGGGTCGAAGTAGTTCTGCGGCCGGACCAGGTCCACCCGGTGCAGCAGCCGGTGCACCGCGCGCAGCCCGGTCTCGTCGTAGCGGACGTCGTCGTCGGCGATCACCACGTGCTCGTGCCGGGCCGCCCGGACGCCGGTGAGCACCCCGGTGACCTTGCCGTTGACGCCGCGCAGCGCGGGATCGGGGGGCAGGTGCCGGACCAGCCCGCGCCAGGTGCGCGCGTGCCGGGCGAAGACCGCCGGGGCCGACCCGTCGACCACGGTCACCTCGACCCGGGTGGCGAGCCAGCGCAGATATCCGGTCAGCTCGGCCAGGCCGGCGTCGTCGGCCCAGCGCAGCGGCAGCACGTACGACAACGGCAGCCGGCGCGACCGGTCGTCGGCCGGGACGTCGCCGCCGACCGACCCGGCCGGCCCGGTTCTGGGGTCGTCGTGGCCGCCGACGGAGCCGGCCGGCGCGGGCCCGGACCGGTCGGCGGCGCCGGTGGCCGATCCGGCCGGAGCGAGGGCGGCCCGGCGGGCCTGGTCGTCACCGGTGGCCCCGCCGGCCGGGCGGGTCGGGGCGCTCACGCCGCCTCCGGCCGTCGCCAGACCGAGACGTGCTCCCGGCTGTCGTCGGTGAACGGTCGGCCCGACCAGTCCGCCCAGCGGTGCTCCCGGGCCATCCCGGCCAGCTCGGCCATCAGGTCCAGCTCGGCCGGCCAGGCGTAGCGGTGGTTGGCCGGCAGCAGCCGGACGCCGGCGTCGGTGAGCCGGATCTTCGTGGTGGTCATCCGCTGCTCGGCCGGGTGCAGCACGGCCGCCTCCAGCAGCACCTCGTCCTCGGCGACCCGGACCGGCCGCAGCGCCGACCCGGCCCGGAACGCGCCGGGGTCGGGCACCCACGCCTCGACCACGAACCTGCCGCCGGGGCGCAGGTGGGCGGCGGCGTTGCGGAAGCAGGCCACCTGCGCGGCCTGGTCCGGCAGCGCGAAGACGGTGTTGAACGCGAGCACCACCACGGCGAACTCGCCGGGCACCCGGGTCTGCGCGAAGTCACCCACCGCCACCTCGATCTTGTCGCCGCCCGGCTTGTCGCGCAGCCCGGCCACCATCTCCGGCGACCCCTCGATGCCGGCGACGGTCAGGCCCCGCTCCACCAGCGGCAGTGCCAGCCGGCCGGTGCCGATGCCGAACTCGCAGACCGGGCCGCCGTCGGCCAGCGCCGCCAGCCGGTCCACGGCCGCGTCCGGGTTCAGATGGGCGTACGCCTCGTCGTAGACGTCGGCGATGTGCCGGCCGTAGGCACTGGCGTCGAAGGGCAACGGGGCCTCCCGGGCGAGCTGTGGGTGCCCAGCAGGTGCCCGGATATCGGCGGATCAAACCGGTCTGCCGTTTCGCCGGGCCGGCGCCGGGTAGCGCAACGGGCACGGGCGGTCCAACCCCGAGACGCCCGGTGGAGGAGACGTGATGACCAGCAACGCAACGAGGTGGGCGCTGCTCGCCGCCGGGGCGCTGACCGCCGTCGGCGCCGGCCGGGTGGTGGCCCGGCGCCGCCGTCGCCACCAGCCGGAGCGGCAGGACGGCTGGTACGTGGTGCGGCGCGGGGTCACCGTGGACCGGCCGGTGGAGGCGGTGCTCGGCTTCTGGACCGACCGGGAGCGGCTGGACCGCGCGCTGGCGGAGTGGGCGACGCTGGAGCGGCTCGCCGAGAACCGCTGGCGGTGCGTGGCGCGCGATCCGGCCGGTGGCGGGACCGGGTGGTGCGCCGAGATCAGCGTCGCCGGCCCCGGACGGCTGAGCTGGCGGGTGACCGACGGGCCGGAGCAGCAGGGCACGGTCGAGCTGGTGCCCGCGCCGCAGGACCGGGGCACCGAGATCCGGGCCGAGCTGCGCTACCGCTCCGGGCCGCTGCGGCGGGCGTTCGGCCTGGCCGCCGGCGACGAACCGGACCTGGCCCTGCGGGACACCCTTCGCCGGGTGAAGTCACTGATCGAGGCCGGGCAGGTGATCGACACCCGGCGCGACCCGTCCGGCCGTGACCCGGCGCAGGAGCGGGCGACCGACAAGGTGCGCGAGAAGTTGGCGACGGGAGGCCGGGCGTGAGGGCGCTGTGCTGGGAGGGGGTCGGCAAGCTGGCGGTGCGCGACGTGCCCGAGCCGCGGATCCGCGCCGAGGGGGACATCGTCGTCAAGGTCCGGGCCAGCAGCGTCTGCGGCTCGGACCTGCACCTGATCAACGGCTATCTGCCGGCCACCCGCGAGGGGGACGTGCTCGGCCACGAGTTCATGGGCGAGGTGGTGGAGACCGGGCCGGGGGTGCGGCGGCTGACGGTCGGCGACCGGGTGGTGGTCGCTTCGGTGGTGGCCTGCGGCGGCTGCTGGTACTGCCGGACCGAGCAGTACTCGCTCTGCGACAACTCCAACCCGCAGCCGGTCTTCACCGAGAAGCTCTGGGGGCACTCGCCGGCCGGCATCCTCGGCTACTCGCACGCCGCCGGCGGCTACACCGGCTCGCACGCCGAGTACGTCCGGGTGCCCTTCGGGGACGTCGGGGCGTTCAAGGTCCCGGACGGGGTGCCGGACGACTCGGTGGTGTTCGCCTCCGACGCGATGCCCACCGGCTGGATGGCCGCCGACTTCTGCGGGCTGACCGGCGGCGAGGTGGTCGCGGTCTGGGGTGCCGGCGGGGTGGGGCAGATGGCCGCTCGTGCCGCCCAACTGCTCGGCGCCGGGCGGGTGATCGTCATCGACCGGCTGCCGGAGCGGCTGGCCACCGCGGCCGGCCGGCTCGGGGTGGAGACCATCGACTACACCGAGACCGACGTGCTGGAGGCGCTGCGGGAGATGACCGCCGGACGCGGGCCGGACGCCTGCATCGAGGCGGTCGGCATGGAGAGCCACGACGTCGGTCCGGCGTACGCGTACGACAAGGCCAAGCAGACCGTACGCCTGCAGACCGACCGGCCCACCTCGGTCCGGCAGGCGATCATGGCCTGCCGCAAGGGCGGCACGGTGAGCATCGTCGGCGTCTACGGCGGCCTGGTCGACAAGTTCCCGCTCGGCGCGGCGATGAACAAGGCGCTGGTGCTGCGGATGGGGCAGATGCACGCCCAGCGCTACATCCCGATGCTGCTGGACCGGCTCGCCGCCGGCGAGATCGACCCCGGTTACCTGGCCACCCACCCGATGTCGCTGGAGCAGGGCGTCCGTGGCTACGAGGTGTTCGAGCAGAAGCAGGAGGGCTGCCTGCGCACCGTCCTGCACCCGGCCTGACCGGCCAGCCCCGCAGGGGCCGGCCGCGCCGGCCTCTCCGGGCGGCTGCGCCTCGGCGGTCCGTCAGGCGGTGCGGCGCACGTTGGCGATCAGGAAGCCGCTGGGCGGCAGCGCCGGCATCCGGCGCAGGCTCACCGCCAGCTTCTGCGGGGGCACGTCGTACCGCATGGCGGTGGTCAGGTTGGTCACCGCCCGCTTCATCAGCTCGATCGTGATCCACTCGCCGGCGCAGCGATGCCCGGCCAGGTGCTCGCCGCCGCCCTGCGGGATCAGGCCGAACGGGTCGTCGCGCCAGTTGGCGAAGCGCTCCGGGCGGAACTGCTCCGGCTGCGGCCAGAGCGTGCGGTCGTGGTTGGTGCCGTACAGGTCCAGCACGACCCGCCGGCCACGCGGGAATTGGTAGCCCTGCCAGTCGAAGGAGCGCCGGACCCGGGCCGCGGTCATCGGGAAGAACGGGTAGTAGCGGCGGACCTCCTGCACGAAGCACTCGGCGGCCTCGTCGCTGTCCCGGACCCGTTGCCGCCAGGCCGGGTGGTCGTGCAGGGCCAGCGCGACGAAGACGACGAAGCGGTCCACGGCGACCGTGGGCCGCAGGATGTTGAGCAGCTCCACCGCGGCGATCCGGCGGGGCAGCAGCCGCCCCCGCTCGTCCCGGTGCTCGGCGATCACCCGCAGCGCGCTCCCCTCCGGCGCCGGCACCGTGCCGGCCCGGGCCCGCTCGACGAGGCCGCCGGCCCAGCGTTCGCCCCGGCGGCGGCCCAGCAGCCCCCGCCAGTGCCGCGGGCCGACCGCGGCCGGTGCGTCGATCATCGCGTGCAGTTCGTCGGTGCGCCGGGTCACCTCCGCGTCGGCCAGCGGCACCCCGGCCCAGGCGCAGACGGTCCGGGTGAGCATCCGGCCCAGCTCCTCGTAGAGCACGACCGGCCCGGACCGTTCCCAGACCGGGATCCGGGCCCGCCACTCGTCGTCGAAGAGCTGGCCGATGTGCCGGACCGCGGTCGGCGTCATGATCGACAGCAACATCGCCTTCCGGTCCCGGTGCGCCGCGCCGTCGAGCCCCTGCACGCCGCCGCGCCCGGTGAGCGTCCGCTGGGCCCGCAGCGGCAGGGCGTCGGCGCGGACGAAACGCTCGTTGTCGTAGAAGAGCACCGCGGCCGGCCGGCCGCGCAGGCAGATGGTCCGCTTTCCGAGCAGCCGGGTCTGGAAGATGTCGGTGCCGTACCGGTCGCACCGGGCGCCCACGAACCGGTAGCCGTCGCGCAAAAACGCGAGGGTGCTCTCCGGGCTGCGGTCTGCCGGAATGGTCGGCATCGGGCCTCCTGACGCTGCCGTGGCGCGGCCGTGGCCGGCCCGCCGATCTGCTCGGCCGGCTGTTTCTACCCAGGTCAGGGGCGCTGAATCCCGAGCCGGCGGCGCGGTGGCGGGGGAGGGGCCAGCGAGCCGCCCTCCGGCTGGCCCCTCCCAGGGCCGCCCGAATCTGCTTCGCTGGGGTCGACCGTGACCGCCGGGAGACCGGCGGTCACCACCGGCAGCAGCCCGGCCGGCGCCGCCCGGCGGGCCGGGGCCGGGACGGGCCGGCGCGGATGGTCGACCACGGGGGAGGACGGATGCGGGACAGCAGGTCGCCGTACTGGCGGCAACGGCGGTCGGGCGAGCGGCTCGGCGGCGGTCGGGACCTTGGCGCGGCGCCGCTGGTCGCGCCGGCCCGGCGGGTGGCCCGGCCGGCCCGGTTCTTCACCGTGCACCTCGGCTTCACCGCCGCCGGCCCGGCCGACGCCCGCGAGCTGGCGGTCGGCTACGCCGAGGCGTTGAGCCTGCTCCGGCCCGAGGTGGCGCTCGGTGCGGCCGCGCTGTCGCCCGCCGACGCCTGGCACCGGGCCGAGCGGCTGTTCTGCGGGGCGCTCGGCCCGGACGGCGAACGCTGCGCGGACGTGGCCGACCACCCCGGTTTCCACCACGCGGCGGGCCCCGGCGGGCTCGGCTGGGGCGACGGGTGAGGCGGCCCGCGTCCCGGTCAGTCCAGGTCGAACTCGCCGTCCTGGGCGCCGGCGACGAAGGCGTCCCACTCGGCCTGGGTGAAGACCAGCACCGGCCCGTCCGGCTCGGCGGAGTTGCGCATGCCGATCAGGTCGTCGACGAAGGCGACCTCGACGGCGCTCTCGGAGGTGTCGCCCTCGGCCCGCTGCCAGACCGCCCGAGAGAGGTCGAAGTCGCCCTTGGGGTGCGAAGCCATGGTCCATTCCTCCAGTGCCACGGGTCACGGGGAGACACGTCCGGTTCCCCATCCGGCAGGATAAGCGGATGCCGAGCCTGACCCGTGTAGAGGCGACCGCGCGTGGCGCGGCGATTACCGTCGAGTCCTACCAGGTGGACCTCGACCTCACCGGCGGTGCGGAGCGGTTCCGCTCCCACGTCACCATCCGGTTCCGGGCGAGCACCGGGGCCGCGACGTTCGCCGAGGTCAAACCCGCGACACTGCTGGCGGTACGCCTCAACGACCGCGACCTGGACCCGGCCACGCTGGACGACAACCGGCTGCCGCTGACCGGGCTGGCCGAGCTCAACACGCTGACCGTCGAGGCCGAGATGGCCTACACCAACACCGGCGAGGGGATGCACCGGTTCGTCGACCCCGCCGACGGCGAGACCTACCTCTACGCCATGTCCTTCCTGGACGATGTGCAGCGCATCTTCGCCGCCTTCGATCAGCCCGACCTGAAGGCCCCGGTCACCCTCGCGGTGACCGCGCCGGAACACTGGACGGTCGCCGCCAACGGCCAGCTCGCGGCCACTCCGCGCCCCGGGCGCTGGGAGTTCGCCCCGACCGCGCCGCTGGCCACGTACTTCGTCTCGCTCGTCGCCGGGCCCTGGCACGTGCGGCGCGACGAGCACGACGGAATCCCGCTGGCCATCTACTGCCGCCGCTCGCTGGCCGAGCACCTGGACGCCGACGCCGACGAGATCTTCACCGTCACCAGGCAGTGCCTGGACCGGTTCCACCAGCTCTTCGCCGAGCGCTACCCGTTCGGCAAGTACGACCAGGCGTTCGTGCCGGAGTTCAACGCCGGCGCGATGGAGAACCCGGGCCTGGTCACCTTCCGCGACGACTACGTCTTCCGGTCCGCGGTCACCGACACGCAGCGCGAGTTGCGCGCCACCACGATCGCGCACGAGATGGCGCACATGTGGTTCGGCGACCTGGTCACCATGCGCTGGTGGGACGACCTGTGGCTGAACGAGTCCTTCGCCGAATACCTCGGCACCCGGGTCACCGCCGAGGCGACCCGCTTCGACCAGGCCTGGACGACCTTCGCGATGCGCCGCAAGGCCTGGGGCTACGCCGCCGACCAGCGGCCCTCCACCCACCCGGTGGCGCCGGAGGAGGTGCGCGACGCGGCCCAGGGGTTGCTCAACTTCGACGGCATCTCGTACGCCAAGGGCGCCAGCGTGCTGCGGCAGCTGGTGGCCTGGCTCGGCGACGACGCCTTCCTCGCCGGCCTGAACGCGCACTTCGCCAAGCACCGGTTCGGCAACGCCACCCTGGCCGACCTGCTCGCCGGTCTCTCCGCCGCCAGCGGGCGCGACCTGGCCGGCTGGGCCGAGCGCTGGCTGCGCCGGGCGCAGGTCAACACGCTCCGCGCCGAGGTCGCGGTCGACGCCGACGGCCGCTACACCGAGGTGGCGGTGGTGCAGACCGCCCCCGAGACGCACCCGGTGCTGCGTCCGCACCGCATCGGCGTGGCCCGATACTCGGCGGACGGCACCGTCGACCGGGTCGAGGTGGACCTCGACCCGGACACCGACGGCGGCCGGACGGTGCTCGCCGGGCTGACCGGCGCGCCGGCGGCCCAGCTGCTGCTGCCGAACGACGGCGACCTGACCTTCGCGAAGGTCCGCCTCGACCCGGCCTCGGCGGACGCCGTGCCGCTGGTGCTGCCCGGCCTGGCCGATCCGCTGGCCCGGGCGCTGCTCTGGCGCGAGGCGCTGGACGCCGCCATCGACGGGGAGCGGCCGGTCACCGGGCTGGTCGAGCTGATCGCCGCCGCGCTGCCGGCCGAGACCGAGGTGATCATCGCCGAGGACGTGCTCACGCTGAGCCGCTCGCTGATCGACCGCTACCTCGACCCGGCGGCCCGGGCGGCCGCGCTGACCCTCGTCGCGGGCGCCTGCCGGCAGTTGCTCGACGGCGCCCCGGCCGGGCAGTCGTTGCAGCTGGCCGCCGCCCGGGGCTGGCTCGCCGCGACCACCGACGCCGACCTGCTCACCGGCTGGCTGGCCGGGCGGGACGTGCCGGCCGGGCTGGCCGTCGACGCGGAGCTGCGCTGGGCGGTGCTGCACCGGCTGGTGGTGCTCGGCGCGGCCGGCGAGGCGGAGATCGCCGCGGAGGCGGCCGCCGACCCGAGCGCCGCCGGGGCCGAGCGGGCCGCCCGCTGCCGCGGCGCGCTGCCCGAGCCGGCGGCGAAGCGCGCGGCCTGGGAGATCATCGTGTCGAACGCCGAGCTGTCCAACCGGCTGGTCGAGGCGACCGCGGAGGGCTTCTGGCAGCCCGAGCAGGCCGAGCTGACCGCCGGGTACGTCGACCGGTACTTCGCCGACATGCCGGCCGCCGCGCGGCTGCGTACGCCCTGGACGGCCGACCGCGTGGCCGGCCTGGCCTTCCCCCGCTACGCCGTGGCGCAGCCCACCCGGGAGGCGGCCGCGGCGCTGCTGGCCCGCGACGACCTCACGCCGGGGCTGCGCCGGGTGGTGACCGACGCCGACGACGACCTGCGCCGGGCACTGATCGCCCGCACCGCGGTCGCCGCCGCCGCGGCCTGACCCACCACCGGGGCCGCGTCCGCCCGGGCCGACCGCACCGGACGGCGCGGCCCGGCGGCGGAACCGGCCGTTCCGTGGGGTGGCACCCCGACCTGGTGTGCCACCCCACGGGACGGGTCAGCGGGACGCCAGCTCCGAGGCCACCGGGGCGTCCCAGTCGATGACGTAACGCTGTTCGGGGCCGACCGTCTTCTCCGGGTTCATCGCGGTCTTCACCAGCAACGGCATCAGCAGCGGCATCATCGCGCGGGCCACCGCACCCGGCGCCTTGGCCTGGTTGATCCGGGCCGCCCGGGCGGCGACCCGCTCCACCCGGGCACGGCGCAGCCGCTCGAAGGCGGCGAACGCCGAACCGACGTCGGGCAGGTCACGCAGGCAGCGGGCGAGCTGCACGGCGCTCTCGACGGCCAGCGACGCGCCCTGGCCGGAGCTGTTCGACGGCGCGTGCGCCGAGTCGCCGACCAGCACCATGCGCCCGCGGTGCCAGCGCGGCACCGGCGGCATGATGTGCAGCGAACCCACCGCATGGAGGCCGTCGGCGTCGCTGGTCCGCATCAGCTCGCCGCCCGGGTCGTCGTCGGCGTAGGCGGCGCGCAGCGCGCGTAGCCACTCGGCCGGGGGCACCGCGCGGGCCTCGACCAGGCTCATCGGCCGCTGCTGCGGCAGGTTGACGCCCCAGCGGGTGCCACCGCCCGGCTCCGGCCAGTAGAGGTAGTAGCCGCGCCGGCCGAAGGCGAAGGTCATGGTGCCGGGTTCGGCGTCCACCTCGTGCCGGGCCACCGCCTCGAAGCCGAGCAGGCCGGTGAACCGCGGGCCGGGCGCGTCCGGGTCGATGAGGGTGCGCACGGTGGACCGGACGCCGTCGGCGCCGACGAGGATGTCGGCCGTGGCGGTGCTGCCGTCGGCGAACGTCGCGGTCACGCCGTCCCCGGTCTCCCGTGCCCCGACCAGGCGCTTGCCGTGCTCGATCGGTACGCCCTCGGCGCGGGCACGCTCGTGCAGCACGCGGTGGAGTTCGTTGCGGTTCACCACCCGCAGCGGCGGGGCGCCGGCCAGGCCGGGCAGCTCGATGCGCTTGCGGCCGACGGCCATCGCCGTCCGGTGGATCGGGTTGGCGATCGCGGTCACCGCGTCGTCCGCGCCGACGACGCGCAGGGCGGCGACGCCGTTGGGGGCGAGCGCGAGGGTGCCGCCGATGCCGTCGGTGGTGCCCGGGTACGCCTCGTGGACGGTGGCGGCGATGCCCGCGCGGCGCAGCGCCAGCGCGGTGACCGGGCCGGCGATGCCGCCGCCGATGACGAGGGCTGTCCTCACTCGTGTCATGGAAGGTCCTCTCCAGGGGTTCGTCGGTGTGCGTGCGCGAACCGTCCTGGGCAGGAGCCCGGTTATCCTCGTGGTTGCCGCTTCGGGCCGGGCACCTTCCCAGGTGTGGTTCGAGGTAAGGGCCCCGGTGCGGTGTTGGCGCACCGCGCCGGGGCCGTCCGTCACTCGGTGGGGCGGCTCCTCTCCGCGAGGTCGGTCAGCTCCGCCGGCAGCTCGCCGGTCTCGTGGAACGCCCGCCACTGGTCGAGCCCGGGCAGGCCGCCCGAGGCGAGCTCGGCCAGCAGGCCGCGGATCCAGGCCGCCTCCGCCTCCCGGATCGCCAGGTCGTATTCCGACTCGACCAGAAACAGCCGGGGCACGTGCCGCAGGTGCTCGTCGAGCGCGGCCCGGCCGGCCCGGATGGTGCCGTCGAGCAGGTCGAGCCGCTGCCGTAGCAGCGCCGCGGCCTCGTCGGGGTGCAACGCGGCGAGCACGGACAGGCCGGCGCGGAACCGGGACTGCTCCGGCACCGGGGTGGAGACCAGCTCGCGGGCCCAGTCGACCAGCTCCGCCCGGCCGGCGTCGGTGATCCGGTAGACGGTGCGCTCGGGGCGGCGGCCCTCCCGGACGCTCTCCACGGCCGCGATCAGCCCGTGCCGGTCCATGTTGCGGATGACCGTGTAGAACGACCCCCACTTGATCTCCATGTCCTGGTCCTTGCCCCAGGCCCGCAGTGTGGTGGCGATCTCGTAGGGGTGCAGCGGCCGCTGGACGAGGGCGGAGAGGACGGCCAGCGCCAGCAGGTTCCCGACCTTGCGCCGCTTGGGCATCGCCACCTCCCGGTCGCTGCTCGCTCACGATTACTCGTAGGCGAGTATACGTCTGCCGGGGCGACGATGCGAGCCCCGTCGCCGCATTAGGATCACGGGGTGGAGGAAGACATCCGGCGGATCGGGATCATGGGTGGCACCTTCGATCCCATCCACCACGGGCACCTCGTCGCGGCCAGCGAGGTGGCGGACCGGTTCGGGCTCGACGAGGTGGTCTTCGTACCGACCGGCCAGCCGTGGCAGAAGGCGGACGAGCCGGTCAGCCCCGCCGAGGACCGCTACCTCATGACGGTGATCGCCACCGCCTCCAACCCCCGCTTCCAGGTCAGCCGGGTCGACATCGACCGCGGCGGCCCCACCTACACCGTCGACACGCTGCGCGACCTGCACGCCGAGTACGGCCCGAAGGTGCAGCTCTACTTCATCACCGGGGCCGACGCGCTAGCGAAGATCCTCAGCTGGAAGGACCTCGACGAGATCTTCGAACTGGCCCACTTCATCGGGGTGACCCGGCCGGGGTTCGAACTCTCCGACGCGCACCTGCCGGCCGACACGGTCAGCCTGATCCAGGTGCCGGCGATGGCCATCTCGTCCACCGACTGCCGGGACCGGGTGGCCCGGGGTGAGCCGGTCTGGTACCTGGTGCCCGACGGTGTGGTGCAGTACATCGCCAAGCGGCGCCTCTATCAGCAGTGATTCCGCCCGGTATCAGGGGGATCGTGCGGGTAATCGACCAGAACTGACAAGTCGGGATTCCACCGTGTGTGAGACGCTTGGAGGATCGCACGGTTGATCGAAGGAGAACGGTGACAGTTTCCGAACGCGCTCACGAGCTGGCGATCGCCGCCGCGCAGGCCGCCGCCGACAAGAAGGCGCAGGACATCGTCATCATCGACGTGGGCGAC
Source organism: Micromonospora sp. R311 (assembly GCF_056780015.1). Lineage (NCBI taxonomy): Bacteria > Bacillati > Actinomycetota > Actinomycetes > Micromonosporales > Micromonosporaceae > Micromonospora > Micromonospora sp. R311. The sequence continues at coordinate 61,426 of NZ_JBSWCE010000030.1, read as the reverse complement.
CAGCTGGCCATCACCGACGCGTTCCTGCTCGCCGCGGCCCCGAACGAGCGTCAGGTGCTGGCCATCGTCGATGCCATCGAGGAGCGCCTGCTCCAGCTGCCCGAGAAGGCCAAGCCGGTGCGGCGCGAGGGCGAGCGCGGCGGGCGCTGGGTGCTGCTCGACTACGTCGACATCGTGGTGCACGTCCAGCACACCGAGGAGCGCGAGTTCTACGCCCTCGACCGGCTCTGGAAGGACTGCCCGACGATCCCGTTCGTCGACCGGGACCTGGTCGACGCCGAGTCCGGCACCGCCGCGGCGGAATGACCCGCCTGATCATCTGGCGGCACGGCAACACCGACTGGAACGCCGCCGGCCGGGTCCAGGGGCAGACCGACGTACCCCTCAACGACCTCGGCCACGAGCAGGCCCGGGCCGCCGCGCCACTGCTCGCCGCGCTGCGCCCGGACGCCATCCTGGCCAGCGACCTGCGCCGGGCGGCGGACACCGCCGCCGCGCTGGCCGCGGTCACCGGGCTGCCGGTGCACACCGACGCGCGGCTGCGCGAGCGGCACTTCGGGCAGTGGCAGGGGCTCGCCCTGGCCGAGGCGGCCCGCCGCTACCCGAGCGAGTACGCCCGCTGGCGGGCCGGCGACCCGGACCCGGGCGCCGGTATCGAGACCCTCGACGACCTCGGCAAGCGGGTCGGCGGGGCGCTGCAGGAGGCCGCCGACGCGGTGGCCGGCGGGACCGTGGTGGTCGCCACCCACGGCGGCGGGGCCCGGCAGGGCTGCGGCCAGATGCTCGGCTGGGACCGTCAGGTCCTGCGCACCATCGGGTCGCTGCAGAACTGCCACTGGACCGAGCTGCGCCACGACGAGGTGCGGGGCTGGCACCTGCGGGCCCACAACGTCGGGCTGATCGGCGCACCGGCTCCGGCCGACGCGGTCTGAGGGCACGCCCTCGGCACACCGGGGCGGCATCGGCTAGCGTGCCGGGCATGCCCGTCGCGGTCGTCACCGACTCCACCGCCTACCTGCCCCCCGAGCTGCTGTCCGCCCACCGGCCGACCGTGGTGCCGCTGACCGTGGTGCTCAACGGCGCGGAGGGCCTGGAAGGCATCGAGACGTTTCCGGCCGACGCGACCCGGGCGCTCGGTGGCCGGCGGGTGTCGGTGAGCACCTCCCGTCCCGCCCCGGAGCAGTTCGTCCGGACGTACCGCCGGCTGCTCGACGCCGGCGCGGACGGCGTCGTCTCGGTGCACATCTCCGCCGAGCTCTCCGGCACGGTGGAGGCGGCCCGGCTGGCGGCCGCGGAGTTCGGCGACCGGGTGGCCGTGGTGGACAGCCGATCCTGCGGCATGGGCCTGGGCTTCCCGGTCGTCGCGGCCGCCACGGCCGCCGACCGGGGCGCGGACCTGCCGGCCGTACGCGACGCCGCGCTGGCCACCGTCGGCCGCACCACCATCTGGTTCTACGTCGACACGCTGGAGTTCCTCCGCCGGGGCGGCCGGATCGGGGCCGCCGAGGCGCTGCTCGGCACCGCGCTGTCGGTCAAGCCGATCATGCACATGCCGGACGGCGCGATCGTGCTCAGGGACAAGGTGCGCACCGCGAGCCGGGGCGTGGCCCGGCTGGTCGACCTCGCCGTCGAGGTGGCCGGCGACGCCGAGGTGGACCTCGCCGTGCACCACCTCGCCGCCCCGCAGCGGGCGGAGTCGCTGCTGGCGGCGTTGCGCGAGCGGCTCGGCGACCGGCTGCACGACGCGTACGTCTCGGAGGCCGGCGCGGTGGTCGCCGCGCACGCCGGCCCGGGCCTGGCCTGCGTGGTGGTGCACCGCCGGCCGGCACCCGACGCCGGCTGAGCGGCGGCGGCCGGCGCGCGTGGTCGCGGGCGGCCGGTTCGGACGGTGAGTTTCGGGTCGACCTGGCAGGGTTGTGCCTGGCGCGGCGGCGCCGGGCGGACCGGGCCGGCTCGGGTCGTGGGTGCCTGGACGATCGGGCGTCCAGGTCGACCTGGACCACGTCGGCGCGACGGGTGTCGGGGACGTCCTGGCAGGCTCGGCCTTGGCCCCGGCCCTGGCTCCGGCCCCGTCCGGGCCGGGCCGGGCGGGTCGACGTCGAGTGCCCTGTCGAGCTGCCCGCATGGACGGGGCGGCGGGGTCCGCCCGTCCGGTCGGCGCGGCGGCCTGGACCGCGGCGCGATCCCGGTGGTCTGATCTTGCGTCATATCGACCATTTCCGTCGTCGGCGGGGGAGAGGAGCGGCGATGTCCTTCGTGGTGACCGGCGGTGGCCGGGGAGTGGGCCGGGCCGTCGCGGAGCGGCTGGCCGCCACCGGCGACAGCGTGGTGGTGATCGAGCACGACCGCGACGCGCTCGCCTGGCTGGGCCGGGTGGCGACCCAGGACCGGCTGGTCGCCGTGACCGGTGACGCCGGCGACGAGGAGGTCGTCACGCGCGCCGCCGACCTGGCCGAACGCGCCGGGCCGCTGACCGGGTGGGTCAACAACGCGGCGGTGTTCCGGGACGCCTCGGTGCACTCCGCGCCCGCGGCCGAGGTGTTCGACCTGATCGGGCTCAACCTGCGGCCGGCGGTGGTCGGCGCGACCACCGCGGTCCGCCGGTTCCTCGCCGCCGGCACCGCCGGCGCGATCGTCAACGTCTCCTCCCACCAGGCCCGCCGTCCGGTGCGCGGTTGCCTGCCGTACGCGACCGCCAAGGCGGCCGTCGAGGGGCTGACCCGGGCGCTGGCCGTCGAGTACGGGCCACGGGGAATCCGGACCAACGCGGTCGCGCTCGGCTCGATCGCCACCGAGCGGCACGCCGCCTTCCTGGCCGAGCGGGAGCCGGCCGAGGCGGAGTGGATCGACGCGGAGCTGACCCGGCTGCACCCGGTCGGGCGGATCGGCCGGGTCGAGGAGGTGGCGGAGGCGGTCGCGTACCTGCTGTCGCCGGCGGCGGGCTTCGTGAACGGGGTGACCCTGCCGGTCGACGGCGGGCGTTCGGTGCTCGGCCTCGACCCAGAGGCGTGCTGAGGGATCAGTCCTGGCCGCTAGCGATTCCGCTCGGCCACCCACAAGCCGCGACCCTGCAGACCGACCACGAGACCACGGTCTTGCAGGATGATGATCGCTCGCTGCACGGTCGTCACGCTGACCTGGTAGAGGTCCGCAAGCTCCTTGTAGGTCGGCAGTCGGTCGCCGGGTGCGTACTCGCCGCTCTTGATCCGAGCGGTGAGGTCTTCGGCGACTTCCCGGTAGCCGCCCGTCGGTATGGGCATGTCGAGGTTCCTTCGTTCGGCACCTCCATCGGACCACGCCGGTTACCCACCTTCAAGACCAACATTGCCTTAGGTACTAAAGGTCTCTAAGCTGCCGAAGTGTGGCGAGGTCCTTCGTTCGGCAAACGCGGGTGCGCCACGCAACCACCCTGGGGAGCACGACGCACGGACTCTGCCCCCAGGGTGGCCCAATCGAGATCACCCGGGGAAGGTGCTGCGCATGACCGCCCACAGGCGACATGAGCCGAAACGCTCGATGTGGCGTCCATGGCGGGTCCGGTGTTCGTGTGGATGGCCGTACTTCTCGTCGTGCCCGAACCTGCACCCGATATCGGTTACCCGGACGCCCCGGAACGAGCGGACACCGGGCGTCTACTACTCGGCCTCCGCGGCTGGGCGCTTCCAGCGGTTCGGGGGCAGCCGTGTCGATGGATGAACCGGTGACGCTGGCCGAGCTGGTCTGGGCCGCCAACCGGACGATGGACATGCACTGGACCCGCTCGCCGAACCCCTGGCAGCCCGCGGGCTGCTGGCAGTGCACGGAGGACGGGTGCCCGCAGCTCGAATGGGCCCAGACCGTCCTGGCCGACGTGCGTGACCAGCTGCTCGGATGACCTGCCGAGGCACTGCCGCAGCACGCCTCGCCCGATCGGGCTAGCACATCTCCGCATGATCAGGGCGTTGTCCACAGAGGCGATACCTGTCCACAGCCGGGCGCGCACGGGCGTTCGGAGCCGGCCGGGGCTGCCTAACCTCGCGCCGTGTCCAACGACGAGGAGACGGTGGTCCGGCAGCGCCTGCGGCGCCTGCTGCCCGGCGTGGTGCCGGCCGGCGACGCGGAGCTGCCGGTTCCTCCCGGGCCGCCGGCCGCTGCCACCCCGGCCCCCGGGACCGGTCCGCCGCCGACTGCCACCACCGTTGTCGCCTCCGAGCCGGCCACGGTCGGCCTGGACGGCGGTGACCTTCCGCCTACCCGGCTGCCCGGCCCGGGCGTGTTCGACCCCGGGCGGCGGGGCGTGCGGGTGCTGGCCGTCGTCGCCGTGCTGGTGGTGCTCGGCGCCGGCCTCTGGGCCTGGCGGTCCCGCCCGCGGGCCGAGCCGGTCGCGCCGGTGGCGACCGCCCCGCCGGCTGGGCCGCTCAGCACGTCATTCGCCGATCCGGCGGCGTCGCCGCCGGGCGAGCTGGTGGTGGCCGTGGCGGGCAAGGTACGCCGGCCGGGGCTGGTGCGGGTGCCGGCCGGCGCCCGGGTGGCCGATGTTGTCCAGGCGGCCGGCGGGGCGCTGCCCGGTGTGGACGTGGCGCTGCTCAACCCGGCCCGCAAGGTCACCGACGGCGAGCTGATCCTGGTCGGCGTACCGACACCGGCGAACGTGCCGGGCGCGGCCGGGGCGCCGGCCGGCGGTCCTGGCGCGGCCCCCGGCGCGGGTGGCCGGGTCAATCTCAACACCGCGACGCTGGCGCAGCTCGACGCCCTGCCGGGAGTCGGCCCGGTGCTCGCCCAGCGGATCCTCGACCATCGCGAACAGCACGGCGGTTTCCGGTCCGTCGGCGACCTGCGCCAGGTGGACGGCATCGGCGACGCCCGGTACGAGCAGCTCAAGGACCTGGTGACGGTGTGAGCGCCCGACAGCCGCCCGCTCGCGCCACCGGGGCCGGGCGATCCGGCACACCCGCCGTCGCACCCCGCTCGGCCCGGGCGGCGGGTCCGCCCCGGACGGAGGGGCCGGACCTGCGGCTGGCCGGGCTGGCGGTGGCCGCCTGGCTCGCCGCGCTGGCCGGGCTGCACCTCGCCGCCGCGACCACGCTCCTGGTCGCCGCCGTGGCGGCCGGGCTGGCCGCGCTCGGTGCCCTGCGCCTGCTCGGCATCCTCGGTCGGCCGTCCGCCCCGGCCCAGCGGTACGGCTGGATCGCCGTCGCCGTCCTGCTCGGCGTGGTGTGCGGTGCCAGTGCCACCGCCGCCCGGCTGGCCGTCCGGGACGCCGGGCCGGTCCGCGCCCTGGTCGAGGAGCGGGCCCGGGTCAGCGCGGAGCTGGTCGTCCGCGACGATCCCCGGCCGATCCGTGGCGGTGCCGGCCGCCCGGCGATGCTGCTGGTGGCGGCCGAGCTGGTCCAGCTCACCGGCCCGGACGGGCGACGGGTGGCCGCCCCGGTACGGGTGCTCGTCCTGGCCGGCGACCCGGGATGGCGGGGGTTGCTGCCCGGACAGCGGCTGACCGCCGAGGGGCGGCTGGCCGCGCCGCGCGGTGGGGACCTCACCGCCGCGGTGCTCGCCGCGACCGGACCGCCGGCGCGGCACGGGCCGGCGCCGTCGTCCCAGCGGGCCGCCGGCCAGCTCCGGGCCGGCCTGCAACGGGCCTGCGAGCCGCTGCCGGACGAGCAGGGCGGCCTGCTGCCCGGCCTGGTGGTCGGGGACACCAGTCGGCTGCCCGCCACCGTGGAGGAGGACTTCCTGGCCACCGGCATGACCCACCTGAACGCGGTCTCCGGCTCCAACGTGGCCATCGTCGTCGGAGCGGTGCTGCTGCTCGCCCGCTGGGCGCGGGCCGGGCCGTGGCTGGCCGCGGGGCTGTGCGCCGTGGCGCTGGTGGGCTTCGTCATCCTGGTCCGCCCGTCGCCGAGCGTGGTGCGGGCGGCCACCATGGGCGCGATCGGGCTGGTCGCGCTGGCCGCCGGCCGGCCCCGGGCCGCGCTGCCGGCCCTGGCCGCCGCGGTGACGGCGCTGGTGCTGCTCGACCCGGAGCTGGCCGGCGACGCCGGCTTCGCGCTCTCCGTGCTGGCCACCGGGGGCCTGCTGCTGCTCGCCCCGCGGTGGCGCGACGGGCTGCGCCGCCGCGGGGTGCCGCCGGGGCTGGCCGAGGCGCTGGCGGTGCCGGCCGCCGCGCAGCTCGCCTGCGCCCCGGTGGTCGCCGGGATCTCCGGCACGGTGAGCCTGGTCGCGGTGCCGGCCAACCTGCTGGCGGTCCCGGCGATCGCCCCGGCCACCGTGCTCGGCGTCCTCGCGGCGGCGGTGTCGCCGGTCTGGCCGGCCGGGGCCGAGTTCGCCGCCTGGCTGGCCAGCTGGCCGGCCTGGTGGCTGGTCACCGTCGCCCGGTACGGGGCGCAACTGCCCGCCGGCACGGTGCCCTGGCCCGGCGGTGTGCCGGGGGCGCTGTTGCTGGCGGGCCTGACCGGGGCGCTGCTGGTGGCGACCCGCCGGCCGCCGGTGCGCCGGCTGGTGGCGGTGGTCGGCGTCGCGGTCGTGCTCGGCGCGCTGCCGGTCCGGCTGGTGGCGGACGGCTGGCCGCCGGCGGGCTGGGTGGTGGCCGCCTGCGCCGTCGGTCAGGGGGACGCGGTCGTGCTGCCGGTGAGCGCCGGGCGGGCGGTGGTGGTCGACGCCGGCCCGGAGCCGGCGGCGGTCGACGCCTGCCTGCGCCGGCTGGGCGTCCGGGAGGTGCCGCTGCTGGTGATCAGCCACTTCCACGTCGACCACGTCGGCGGTGTCGCCGGGGTGTTCCGGGGGCGGCGGGTCGACGCCGTGCTCGCTCCGCGGTGGCCCGAGCCGGTGACCGGTCGGGAGCTGGTGCGCGTCGAGGCGGTGACCCGGGCCGCCGAGCTGTTGACCGCCCCGCCCGGCTGGCGCCACCGGCTGGGCGCGGTCGAGTTGGCCGCCCTCGGTCCGCCCCACCCCCTGCGCGGCACCCGGTCCGACCCGAACAACAACTCGCTGGTGCTGCGGGCCGTGGTCTCCGGCGTGCGGATCCTGCTCACCGGCGACGCGGAGGTCGAGCAGCAGCGGGCGCTGCTGGCGGGCGTACCGGCGGGTGAACTGCGGGCGGAGGTGCTGAAGGTGGCCCACCACGGCTCGGCCTACCAGGATCCGGACTTCCTGGCCGCGGTCCGTCCCGCCGTCGCGCTGGTGTGCGTGGGCGTCGACAACGACTACGGGCACCCGAACCCGGGGCTGCTGGACCGGCTGGCCCGGGGCGGAGCGCGGGTGCTGCGCACCGACACCGACGGCGACGTGGCGGCGGTGGTCGGGCGGTCCGGCCTGGCGGTGGTGACCCGGGGCGTCGATCCCGGCCGGCAGCGCTGACGGATCGACGCCGATTCTAACGATTAACGATGAACCAACGTAAATGTCTGGATTTGCGCTGAGTGCGGGCTCCGTGAGCGGAGTACCGATGACCAGGCTGGATCCGGTCGCACGCCGTGCGAATATGGGCGGCGTGACCGCCGCCAACCTCGCTCCCATTCTGCTCGTCCTCGGCGACGAAGAGCTGCTCGCCACGCGCGCGGTGACCGAAACCGTCGCCCGGGCCCGCAGTGTGGACCCGGACGTGGACGTTCGGGAGTACCAGGCGGGTGCGCTCACCGTCGGCGAGATCGCCGAGATGCTCAGCCCCTCGCTCTTCGGCGGCCGGCGGGTGCTGGTGCTCCGGTCCGGTCAGGACGCCCGCAAGGACCTGGTCGCCGCCCTGCTGGCGTACGCGAAGAACCCCGACCCGGACGTCCAGCTGGTCGTGCTGCACCTCGGCGCCGCCAAGGGCAGGGCGTTCGCCGACGGGCTCAAGGCGGCGGGCGCGACGGTCGTGCCGGCGGCCAAGCTCAAGGGGCACCGCGACCGGGTGGCGTTCGTACGTGACGAGATCCGCCGGGCCGGCGGCAAGTGCACCGAGGACGCCGCCGAGGCGCTCATCGCTGCGGTCGGCAACGACCTGCGCGAGCTGGCGGCGGCCTGCTCCCAGCTGATGGCCGACACCGACGGCCGGATCGGTGCCGACACGGTGGCGCGCTACTACCGGGGGCGGGTCGAGGTGACCGGCTTCACGGTGGCCGACGCCACCATGGTCGGCGACGTCCCGGCCGCGCTGGAGGCGTTGCGCTGGGCCCTGCACGTCGGGGTGGACCCGGTGCCGATCGCCGACGCGATCGCCGACGGCGTCCGCACCGTGGCCCGGGTCGCGTCCGCCGGCCGGGGCAGCCCCTACCAGCTGGCCAGCAGCCTCGGCATGCCGGCGTGGAAGATCGAGCGGGCCCAGCGGCAGGGTCGCGGCTGGACGCCCGAGGGCCTGGTCCGGGCGATGCAGGCCGCCGCCGAGTGCAACGCCGCCGTCAAGGGCGGCGCGGACGACCGGGCATACGCCCTGGAGCGGGCCGTCTTCTCGGTCGCGGCCGCCCGGCAGGGTGGCGCCCGGTGAGCGGAGCGGGCCACGGCTCGTGGGCGACGATCCCGGCCGACGAGGAGCGGTACCGGCCGCTCTACGCCCGGATCCTCGGCCTGCGCTTCGTCAATCCCGGCGGGGTGCTCTGCTTCCTCTTCTTCGAGGGCGTCGTCGCGCTGGCCGCGCTGCTCGCCCTCGCCGAGCTGGTGACCTGGTGGGCGGTGCTGGTCCTGCCGGCCGCGGTGGCGGTGATGGTGAAGCTCAACGACATGGTGGCGGCGCTGGTCGTCCGGTCCGCGGCGGCGGTGCCCGAGCAGGAGCGGGAGCGGTTCCGGCGGCAGATGGAGCCGGTGGTCGGCCGGGCGCAGGTCGAATGGATCACGCACAGCGTGCCCGGCGTGGTCATCACGTCCGAGCCGGTGCGCACGACGCCTGCTCAGCCCGCCCGGAACGGGTCGGGTGGCTCCGCCCGGTCGGGTGGCGCCGAGTCGGCCCCGGGGGCGCCGGGCGGAAGCGGGCCGGCGGGCGGTCGCGGGTCGGAGCACCCGGCGCCGGGCCGACCCGGGATCGGCCCCGACTCGTCCACCGGCCGCCCGACTCCGCCGACCTGACGCCGCTGGCCGCAGCCGTCACCGGACGCCGGTTGCGGTAGGTGTCAACCGGGCGCACTCGACAGAGCCGCCACCTGGGCGCCGGTGTGGAGGTGGGCGCGGGTGCACGCGCACGCCGTCGACGGCGTGGACCTGCCGGGTGCCGAGCCCAGGGGACACACAGACGGAAGCCCCGGGCAGCGCCCGGGGCTTCCGGTCAGGTCTGGGTCCGCCGGATCAGGCGGAGAGCGACACCACGCGCTTGGCGATCGCGGACTTGCGGTTCGCGGCCTGGTTGGAGTGGATCACGCCCTTGCTGGCCGCCTTGTCCAGCTTGCGCGTAGCGTCGCGCATCAGGACGGTGGCCTTCTCCACGTCGCCGGCCTCGGCGGCCTCGTGGAACTTCCGGATGGCGGTCTTCAGCGACGACTTGACCGACTTGTTACGCAGCCGGCGCTTCTCGTTCTGCCGGTTGCGCTTGATCTGGGACTTGATGTTCGCCACGCGACAGCCTCGTCTTGATAGCTCGGGTTGGTCTGCTTCCGCGCGCGACGAGCATGCGTCATCGCTGCGCGAAGAGCCAGGTTACCAGGTCGCCCGGGACGAGCCAAAACGGCCGGGTCCGCGGTGCCCGGACGGGGCGCCGGGCGGCCGGCCCCAGCGCGTCTCCGCCACCACCCCGGCCGGGCTCGGCTCTGCCGGACACCGCGGAGACCGCCGGGTCACGCCCAGCCCCGCCGGCGGGCGAGCCAGTCGAGCGCCTGCTCGCCGCTCCACCGCTGGTGCGCCCGCAGGTGCGCCGAGGCGGTCGGCGGCGCCGACCCGGCGGTGGTGAGGAAGTAGCCGGCCAGCGCGGCCAGGGTGACGTCCAGCACGTCCGCGGGAGCGCCGGCGGCGCCCGGGTGCCCGGCGAAGAGGCCGTCGGCGTCCAGCCCGCTGGCGTACGCGGTGATCAGCAGGCCGGCCAGGTCGAACCAGGCCGGCCCGTGGCAGAGCCAGGTCCAGTCGCAGAACCAGGCCCGGCCGTCGGCGTCGACGAGCACGTTGTCCAGCCGCAGGTCGCCGTGGATCAGCCCGGTGCCGGCGGCGGCGTAGCGGGGGAGGCGGGACTCCAGGGCGACCAGCTCGGGCAGCCGGTCCCGGACCGGGGCGGGCAGCGGTGGTGCCGGCTCGCGCCCGGCGGCCACCTCGCCCCACCAGAGGATGTCCTCCCGGGCCAGGTCGGCGAGCCGGGGCAGCCCCAGGGCGACCAGTTCGGGCGGCGGGTCGGCCAGGGCGGCGGCGAGCCGGGCGTACCCGGCGAGGGTGGCGGCCAGCTCGGCCGGGTCCCAGGGCAACCGGGGCGTACGGCCGGCAATCGCCTCCTGGCCGACGGCGAACCAGCCGGCCGCGCGCAGGGTCCAGCGGGGGCGGGGCACCGGCAGGCCGGCGGGCAGCCGGTCGAGGATCGCCGCCTCCCGCGCGTACCAGTCGACCAGCTGCGGTTGCCCGGCGGCGGGCGCGGCCTTGACGAAGGCCCGGCCGCCGTCGGCGGTGCCGAGCACGGCGGCGAAGCCGCGGGTGAAGCCGGCGCCGGCGACCTCCACCGCGACCACCGGCGCGCCGAGCCGGTCGGCGAGCGCCGTCCGCAGCCCGGCGGGCAGGTCGGCCCAGCCCGGCCGCAGCGCCGTCGCGTGGTACGGCACCGGTGGCAGCGACGGCGGGGGCACGCCTCCATGCTGCCGCGTGTCGTACCGCCCCGCGATACTGCGCCGGTGATCGCCACCGACGACTTCTGGGCGCTGATCGAGGCGTCCGCCACCGCCACCGCCGACCCGGACGCCCGGCTGGCCTGGCTCACCGACCGCCTGGCCGAGCGGCCCACCGACGACGTGGTCGATTTCGCGCTCCGGCTCGACGAGGCCCGCGCCCGGGTGGACACCTGGTCGATGTGGGGCGCCGCGCTGCACATCTGCGGCGGGCTCTGCTCCGACGACGGCTTCCACTACTTCCAGGCCTGGCTGGTCGGGCTGGGGCGGGAGGCGTTCGAGCGGGTGGTCGCCGACCCGGACGCGCTCGCCGACGTGCCGCAGGTGCGCCGGCTCGCCGGCCGGCCCAACCGTGACTGGGCCGACGACGAGTGGCCCGACTGGGAGGCGCTCGACTACGTCGCCGAGCGGGCGTACGCGCGGATCACCGGCGACGAGGACGGGCTGGAGGGGGCACTGGCGGCCCGGGGGAGGGACGTGAGCATGTCCCCCGACCCGCAGGACCCGGAATGGGAGCTGGCGGACCCCGAGGAGCTCACCCGGCGCTTCCCGCGGCTGGTCGAGCTGTTCCCGCTGCCCGACCGGCGGCCCTGGTCGGTCTGGGAGACTGCCAGGCCATGAGGACCGACGACTTCTGGCAGTTGATCGACCAGGCCCGGGCCGGCGGCGGAGGCGAGCCGGGAGCGGTCGCCGCCCGGGCCGTGGCGCTGCTCGCCGAGCACGAGCCGGCCGACATCGTCGGCTATGCCCGCCATCAGCAGCGGGTGCTCGCCGCGTCCTACCGGGTGGACCTCTGGGGCGCGGCCTACCTGATCAACGGGGGCGCCTCGGACGACGGCTTCGAGTACTTCCGGGGCTGGTTGATGACGCAGGGGCGGGCGGTCTTCGCCCGGGCCGTCGCCGACGCCGACTCGCTGGCCGAGCTGCCGCAGGTGCGGGCCGCCTCGCTCAGCGGCGAGGAGTTCGAGTGCGAGGAGATGCTCACGGTGCCCTGGGACGCCTACCGGAAGGCGACCGCGACCGACCTGCCGGCCGACCGCGACCCGGTCCCGGTGCCCGACCTCAACGACTTCTGGGACTTCGACGACGAGGAGGAGGCCCGCCGCCGGCTGCCGAAGCTCGCCGCGCTCTTCGTCGAACCGCCCGCCGAGTGACGCCGGCGCGGCTGACGGCACCAGGTCGGCGCCGGGGATCGCCCGCGCAGCGGGAGCACGGCGGCGACGTGGGAGCATAGAGGGGGCCGGCGTCGCGCCGGCCTGCTCAACGTCAGCCGACCAGAACGGACAGCTGTGCCACCGACGCTCGATTCCGGCGCGAACGCTCCTGGTGCCACCGACCCGGCGCGCATCAGGAACTTCTGCATCATCGCTCACATCGACCACGGGAAGTCGACCCTGGCCGACCGGATGTTGCAGCTCACCGGCGTGGTCGACCCCCGGCAGATGCGTGCCCAGTACCTCGACCGGATGGACATCGAGCGCGAGCGCGGCATCACCATCAAGAGCCAGGCCGTTCGGATGCCGTGGACCATCCGGGAGGGCGAGCGGGCCGGCGAGCAGGCCGTGCTCAACATGATCGACACCCCGGGCCACGTCGACTTCACCTACGAGGTGTCCCGCTCGCTGGCCGCCTGCGAGGGCGCCATCCTGCTGGTCGACGCCGCGCAGGGCATCGAGGCGCAGACCCTGGCCAACCTCTACCTGGCGCTCGAGAACGACCTGCACGTCATCCCGGTGCTCAACAAGATCGACCTGCCGGCCGCCCAGCCGGAGAAGTACGCCGAGGAACTGGCCCACCTGATCGGCGGCGACCCGGCCGACTGCATCAAGGTCTCCGGCAAGACCGGCGAGGGTGTGCCGTACCTGCTCGACGAGATCGTCCGGCAGTTCCAGCCGCCGGTCGGCGACGCCGCGGCGCCCGCCCGGGCGATGATCTTCGACTCGGTCTACGACGTCTACCGGGGCGTGGTCACCTACGTCCGGGTGATCGACGGGCACATCAGCGCCCGGGACCGGATCAAGATGATGTCCACCGGCGCGGTGCACGAGCTGCTGGAGATCGGGGTCATCTCGCCGGAGATGGTCAAGGCCGACGCCCTCGGCGTCGGCGAGGTGGGCTACCTGATCACCGGCGTGAAGGACGTCCGCCAGTCCCGGGTCGGTGACACGGTCACCATCAACTCCCGCCCGGCCACCGAGGCGCTCGGCGGCTACAAGGACCCGAAGCCGATGGTCTACTCGGGCCTCTACCCGATCGACGGCTCGGACTACCCGAACCTGCGCGACGCGCTCGACAAGCTCAAGCTCAACGACGCCGCGCTCACCTACGAGCCGGAGACCTCCGGGGCGCTCGGCTTCGGCTTCCGCTGCGGCTTCCTCGGCCTGCTGCACCTGGAGATCATCCGGGAGCGGCTGGAGCGGGAGTTCAACCTCGACCTCATCTCCACCGCGCCGAACGTGGTCTACCGCGCCCTCCAGGAGGACGGCGAGGAGGTGGTGGTGACCAACCCGAGCGAGTACCCGACCGGCAAGATCGCCGAGGTGTACGAGCCGACGGTGCGGGCCACCGTGCTCACCCCCAACGACTACGTCGGCGCGGTGATGGAGCTCTGCCAGGGCCGCCGGGGCAACCTGCTCGGCATGGACTACCTCTCCGCCGACCGGGTGGAACTGCGCTACACCCTGCCCCTGGCCGAGATCATCTTCGACTTCTTCGACCAGTTGAAGAGCCGCACCAAGGGCTATGCCTCGCTGGACTACGAGCCCTCCGGCGAGCAGTCGTCCGACCTGGTGAAGGTCGACATCCTGCTGCACGGCGAGCCGGTCGACGCGTTCAGCGCGATCGTGCACAAGGACAAGGCCTACACCTACGGGACCAGCATCGCGGCCAAGCTGCGCAACCTGATCCCGCGCCAGCAGTTCGAGGTGCCGATCCAGGCCGCGATCGGCAGCCGGGTGATCGCCCGGGAGACGATCCGGGCGATCCGCAAGGACGTGCTCGCCAAGTGCTACGGCGGTGACATCAGCCGTAAGCGCAAGCTGCTGGAGAAGCAGAAGGAAGGCAAGAAGCGGATGAAGATGGTGGGCCGGGTGGAGGTCCCCCAGGAGGCCTTCATCGCCGCGCTCTCCTCCGACTCCGGTGACGGCAAGGCCCCCGGCAAGAAGTGAGCCACCGCCGGTCGACCGGCGGCTGACGTACGACGGCCGGCGCCCCGGCCGGGCAGGGACCACGCGGTCCGGCCCGACCCGGGGCGCCGGCCGTTGTCGTGTCGGGTCGCCGGCGTGGCCGGCGCCCGCCGTCCGGCGAAGGACGCTTGCCGGTCCGGCGGGGCGGTCGAAGGTATTTTCCGGCGCCCGGCATCGGCCGGAATCACCGTGCCGGAGCCGCTGTGACCTGCGCCGACGGCCTCCGGCGCGAATTCGACCCAGCGCCGGGCATCGGCCGCGGACGAGGTCGGCGGGGACTGCGTCGGTTTGGCGAATCGACCGGTCGGGAATTTAGCGGTCACGACAGGAAGCACACACCGTGTGACAGACATTCTGCAAAGGAGGGGCGACCGTGGAGCTGACCGTTTGGGGCATCATCACTGCGCTCATCGTTGGTCTGATCGTCGGCGCTCTGGGCCGCCTGGTCGTGCCGGGCCGCCAGAACATGCCGATCTGGCTGCACATGCTGATCGGCGTGGGCGCCGCGCTGCTCGGCACGGTGCTCGCCCGGGCCGTGGGCATCGCCACCGAGACCGCCGGCATCGACTGGGGCGAGCTGCTCGTCCAGGTGGTGCTGGCCGCCATCGCCGTGGCCCTGGTGGCCGGCGTTGGCCGACGCCGCAGCGTCACCCACCGGTAATTCCCGTACCGCCTGAACCCGACGGGCGCCCGACCACCAGGTCGGGCGCCCGTCCACGTGCGGGGCCCGGGTGGCGCCGGCAGCGGGGCCGGCCACGGCGGGCGCGGTGGAACCTCCCGGTCTGGCGTCGCTCGGGGCGGATTGTCACCCCAAGTCGGTTTGGGTTTCTGGCGCATCGGGCAATCAGGGGGCGCGACACGAACATCACCCATCGTCACAGACATCCATTGAAGGAGGGCGACCGTGGAGCTGACCGTTTGGGGCATCATCACTGCGCTCATCGTTGGTCTGATCGTCGGCGCTCTGGGCCGGCTGGTCGTGCCGGGCCGCCAGAACATGCCGATCTGGCTGCACATGCTGATCGGCGTGGGCGCCGCGCTGCTGGGCACGGTGATCGCCCGCGCCTCGGGCTTCGCCGAAACCGCCGGACTGGACTGGCGTGAGCTGCTGCTGCAGGTCCTGCTGGCGGCCGTCGCCGTGGCCCTGGTGGCCGGGGCCGGTCGCCGCCGGGGGGTCACCCACCGGTAATTCCGCAACGACGGGCGCCCGGCCGGCAGGCCGGGCGCCCGTTCGTCTGCGTACGCCCTGATTCGCCCCGTCGCAGGATGTCCCCCGGCCCGGCGCTGCGATACGGTCGCCTCGCTTCCGCCGAGCGTCCACTGTCGTAAAGGAATTTTTCCTACTAAGGTGCGGCGGAGAAGGTTAATGCCAGACGGCGCGAGGGAGAAGTGGCGTGAACAGGTGGAAGCGGCTGGCTCCGGTCACCGCCGTCGTGGCCTCGGCCGCGATGGTGCTCGCCGGCTGCGGCGGCTCGGACGACGACGGAGCCGCCGACAACAGCAAGCTGACGGTCTGGATGATGGGCGAGGGCAGCGAGGCGCAGACCAAGTTCCTCGACGGCGTCGAGACCGAGTTCCGGCAGAAGCACCCGGACACCGACGTGGTGGTCCAGTACATCCCCTGGCTGGAGGCGCCGAAGAAGTTCCAGGCGGCGCTCGCCGGCGGTGAGGGCCCGGACATCACCGAACTGGGCAACACCGAGACGCAGGGCTGGGCCGCGCAGGAGGCGCTCGCCGACGTCTCCAGCCGGATGGGCGGCTGGGCCGACGGCAAGGACATCCTGCCGGACCTGGTGCAGAACGCGCAGCTCGACGGCAAGCAGTACGGCGTGCCGTGGTACGCCGGCGTGCGGGGCATCTACTACCGCACCGACTGGTTCGCCGAGGCCGGCGTGCAGCCGCCGACCAACTGGGACGAGCTGGTCAACGCCGCCAAGACGGTGCAGGCCAAGAAGCCCGGCACCTACGGCATCGCCCTGCCGGGCAACTCGGAGCTGCCCTTCTACTCGTTCCTCTGGGGCGCCGGCGCCGAGATCGCCACCAACCAGGGCGGCACCTGGAAGTCCGGTTACACCACGCCGGAGGCGCAGAAGGCGGTCAAGTTCTGGACCGACCTGGTGACCGTGCACAAGGTGGCCCCGCCGGCCGCCGCCGGCTGGAACGAGATCGACGCCCGCACCCAGTTCGCCACCGGCAAGGCGGCGATGGCCTTCGGTGGTAGCTGGCAGCAGGGCGCCATCAAGAAGGACAACCCCGAGATCGAGAAGGTCTGGGGCACGTTCCCGATCCCCGGTCCGGACGGCAAGCCGGCGCCCGCCTTCGCCGGGGGCTCCGACGTCGCCATCTGGAAGGACAGCGAGCGGCAGGACCTGGCCTGGGACTACCTGACCGTGCTGCTGAACAAGAAGAACGCCCAGACCTTCGCCGACAGCCTGGGCTTCTTCCCGGTCTACCAGGACCTGGTCAGCGGTGGCACGTACGCCAACGACAAGATCATGGCGCCGTTCGCCACCGCGATGCAGAACACCAAGCTCACGCCGCTCACCCCGAAGTGGGTGGAGGTCAGCCGGACCAAGACGGTGACCCAGGCGATGAACAGCTCGGTCATGAAGGGTCAGAAGACGGTCGAGAAGGCCACCGCCGACGCGGCCGCCGAGATGGAAAGCATCCTCAACGCCAAGTGACCACGCTGACCGAGGCGACGGAGGCGACCGCCGCGCGGGAGAACCCCGCGCGGCGGCGCCGCCGGGTGGACCGCCTGCCCTACCTGCTGCTCCTGCCCTGCCTGGTGATCATCGGGGTGCTGCTGCTCTGGCCCCTCGGCCAGGTCGTGGTGATGTCCTTCTACCGGCTCAACAACGTCCGGCAGCTGCGCGGCGACCGGGAGTGGCCGTGGATCGGGCTGGGCAACTACACCGAGATCCTCGGTGACCCGTTCTTCCTCACCGTGCTGCGCAACACGGTGCTCTTCGCGGCGGCCAACGTGGTGCTGACGATGATCCTGGGCACCCTGGTCGGCCTGCTGCTCAACCGGCTGGGCCGGAAGATGGCCGCCTTCGTGGCCAGTTGCGTGATGCTGGCGTGGGCCACCCCGGCGCTGACCGGCACGATCGTCTGGAAGTGGATCTTCGACGACACCAGCGGCCTGGTCACCTGGTTGTTCAACGCCCTGCCCGACGGGCTCTCCACCAGCCTCTTCGGCCGCAGCGACTGGACCGGCTACGGCTGGTTCAACTCCCCGCTGCTGTTCTTCTCGATCCTCACCCTGGTGGTTGTCTGGCACTCGTTCCCGTTCATCGCGGTGAGCGTGCTGGCCGGGCTGAAGAGCGTGCCGAGTGAGCTGCACGAGGCGGCCCGGGTCGACGGGGCCGGGCCGTGGCGGGTCTTCTGGAAGGTCACCTTCCCGCTGTTGCGGCCGGTCTTCGGGATCCTGATCGTGCTCTCCACCATCTGGGACTTCAAGGTCTTCACCCAGCAGTTCGTGCTCGCCGGCGGCACCCAGGACCGGCCGACGTTCATGCTCGCCATCTACTCGTACGCCGAGGCGTTCTCGCCGCCGCCGAAGTACGGCCTGGGCGCGGCGATCGCGGTGATCCTCACCCTGATCCTGCTCGTGGTGACCGGCTTCTACGTCCGCATGGTGCTCAAGCAGGAGGAGGACGCGTGACGCGACGCGCGGGCGGCGCAGGCGTGAAGCGGATCGCCCTCAACGGCGCGGGTCTGCTGGTGGCGCTCTTCGCGGCCTTCCCGGTCTACTGGATGATCGCCACCTCGCTGAAGCCGAGTTCGGAGATCTTCTCCAGCACGCCCAGGCCGGTGCCGAACGAGCCGACCCTGGAGCACTACCGGGAGATCCTCACCGGCAACCTGATCCCCGGCGTGACCTTCGCCGACTTCTTCCTCAACAGCGCGCTGGTCGCGATCTCCACGGTGCTGCTCAGCGGCCTGGTCGCGCTGCTCGCCGCCACCGCGGTCGCCCGGTTCCGGTTCAAGCTCCGGACCAGCTTCCTGATCATGCTGCTGGTGGTGCAGATGATCCCGCTGGAGGCGCTGGTCATCCCGCTGTTCCTGATGATCCAGCGGCTCGGGCTCTACAACACCCTGCCCAGCCTGATCCTCACCTACCTCGGCTTCTCGCTGCCGTTCGCGGTCTGGATGCTGCGCGGGTTCGTCGCCGCGGTGCCCAAGGAACTGGAGGAGGCGGCCGCGATCGACGGGGCCAGCCGGGCCCAGATCTTCCGCCGGGTCCTCTTCCCGCTGGTGGCGCCCGGCCTGGTGGCGACCAGCATCTTCTCCTTCATCACCGCGTGGAACGAGCTGATCTTCGCGCTGACCTTCATCAACGACCAGAACCGCTACACCCTGCCGGTCGCGATGACCTTCTTCTTCGGCCGGGACGACACCGCCTGGGGGCCGGTGATGGCTGCCTCCACGCTGTTCACCCTGCCCGTGATCATCTTCTTCCTGCTGGTGCAGCGCCGGATGGTCTCGGGGCTGGTCGCCGGCGCGGTGAAGGGCTGACCGCGCCTCGGTGTGCCGATCCCCGCGGCGCCGCCCGGTGGCGGGCCGCCGGGTGGATCTCGATACCGGCCGCCGGCCGGTCCTGGCTAGGCTGGCCGCCATGACGGGCAGGCTGGCATCGGTGAACCTCGGCATCGTGACCGAGGCGGAGTGGGCGGGCGACCCGAGCGGCCGCAGCGGCATCGACAAGCGGCCGGCGGACGGCCCCGTGCTGCTCGGCCCGGACGGGGTGGCCGGTGACTTCATCGGCGAGCGGGCCCACCACGGCGGGCCCGACCAGGCCGTCTACGCCTACGCCGAGGAGGACGCCGGCTGGTGGGCCGGCGAGCTGGGCCGGACGATCGGCCCCGGCGGTTTCGGCGAGAACCTGACCACCTACGCGGTCGACGTGACCGGTGCGGTGATCGGCGAGCGGTGGGCGATCGGGTCGGCGCTGCTCCAGGTGACCAAGCCGCGCACCCCGTGCACGACCTTCGCCGGCTTCTGGGGCGTGCCGGATCTGATCAAGCGGTTCACCGTCCGCGCCACGCCCGGGGCGTACCTGCGGGTGCTGCGGGCGGGCGAGGTCGGCGCGGGCGACCCGGTCGAGGTGGTCGACCGCCCGGCGCACGGCGTGACCATCGGCGAGGTGTTCCGGGCGCTGAACCTGGAGCCGGATCTGCTGCCCCGGCTGCTGGACGCCGCGGACCTGCCGGAGTCGATCCGGGAGAAGGCGCGCCGCCGGGTGGCCGGCCGCCGCTGACCGCCGGCTCCGGAAACCCCGAACGGGCCCCGCCCCGCGCGGGGAGGGGCCCGTTCAGCGTCGGGTCAGCGCAGCCAGGGGATGTTGCGGTCGAGCAGGTCGCGCTGCTTGAGCTCCTTGCGCAGCGGGATCTCGTCGTCGATGTAGCCGTCCCAGTTGATGCCCCAGTAGTTCGCGGTGTGGGTGCCCTCACCGCAGAGCTGGCGCTGCACCGGGGTGCGGTTGGCCCACCACGGGCCGTCCTTGTCGATGTGCAGCTCGTCCAGCGGGCGGATCCACCGGTAGGTGTAGCCGACGAAGAGCATCTTGCGGGTGATCGTCGACAGGTTGGTCGACCGGGAGTGCCACTGGCGGCGGTCGAAGATGAACGCGTCACCCGGGTTGGCGGTGATCTCCACCGTGCCCTCCGGGTCCGGGTTGTGCACGGTGGTGTCGGCCGGGCGGGGCAGCGAGTTCCACAGGTGGCTGCCGGGGATGACCTTGGTGGCGCCGCGACCGTTCTCCGAGAGGTCGGAGAGCACGTAGGCGACCTTCAGCGAGAACATCGGCCGGGGGAGGTCCGGGTCCATCGTCTCCGGGTCGGAGTTCTGCCGGTACCCGTCCTGGTGCCAGCCCCAGTACGGCTTCTCCGGCTCCAGCGCCGGCGGGGTCACGTCCAGGTGGTTGTGGTGGGTGTAGATGTTCCACCCGGCCAGGCCCCACATGTACGGGAAGGTGATCGGGTGGGTGAGCAGGTCGCCGAAGAGCTCGTCGCGCTCCAGGAAGCCCAGCAGGTGCAGGGTCCCGTCCTTGGTGGTGTTGCCCTTGGCCTTCTCCTCGGCGTAGACGCGGTCGACCGCCGCCTCCAGCGCCGCCCGGTGGTCCTCCGTCAGGACGTTCCGCAGCAGGAGGAAGCCCTGCTCGTGAAACTCCTTGCGGTCAGTGTCGCTGATCGGTTCGTAACCGGTCCGGTCGCCGTAGTCGAACGCCACGTCGTACCCCTCCCCATGAGGCGAAACCATTGCTGGCACAGGCCGCCGATCGTAACGCGGTGAAAGGGCGGGCGGGAATGCCCGACCGGCCGTCCGGTGCGGGAGCCGGACCATGGGCAGCGGTACGACTGCGGTGGGTATACATAGCGCCGGATTCTCGCGCCAATCGCGGTGAATGCCGGATTGTGCGGTGACTGCCGGTAAGGAGATCGGGGGCGGGGACCGTCACCCCTCGGCGAAGACCTCCGCCACCACCCGTGACGGGTCGGGGGAGCCGTCGGTCACCCGCTTCCAGGTGCCGTCCCGGGCGGTCCACTCCAGGTCGCCGAAGCGCACCCGCTTGACCCCGTGGTCACCGGCGTGGGAGACCAGCCAGTGGGCGTACCGCCAGCCGCCGCGCTGGTTGGCGGCGGGCACGGTCAGGCCGGTCAGGTCGTCGGCGGCGACCGCCGCGGCCAGCCCCCAGTCCAGGGTCAGGCCGCGGGTCAGCGCCGTGGTCGCGGCCACGCCGCGCATCGCCGGATCCCGGCTCACCGTGCAGGCGACCGCCCCGGTCGCGTGCCCGAGCAGCGCCCGGGTGAGCACCTGGGATTCGTCCGCCCACTTCTGGTAGGCCTCGGGGAACGCCGACCGCTGCACCTTCTGCGCCGCGTCGGTCACCCGCATCCGCTCCCAGCCGCGCACCTTCTTCAACGCCGCGTAGAACCGGTTGGCCGCGTACCGGGGGTCGCTGATCTGGGTCGGGGTGCCCCAGCCCTGGCTCGGCCGCTGCTGGAACAGCCCGATCGAGTCGCGGTCGCCGCCGTCGAGGTTGCGCAGGCCGGACTCCTGGTACGCGGTGGCCAGCGCCACCACCACCGCCCGCTCCGGCATCTCCCGCTGGATCCCGATCGCCGCGATCGTCGCCGCGTTGGCCATCTGGTCGGCGTCCAGCGCCACCTCGCCGTCGGCCTGCACCGTGCACGTCCGGCTGGCCAGCGGCAACCGCAGCCCCTGCCCGAACTGCCGGACGACATACAGGACCCCGATCACGGCGACGAGCACGAGGACGACCCCGCCCGCAACGACTGCCCGAGTTCGCACCCACACCCCCTGTTCGACAGCCCCACAAGCGTACGTCCCCGAACGGCCGGCCCGGGTCGTCCGACCGGTTCGCGCCCGCTCCGCGGGCTGCGCTCCCGGTGGTCGGGTGAGGCGGAAGATTCCCGTTCCGGCCGGTCTCTCACCTGTCGCCGGCCCGCCCGACCAAACACACGGGGTTCAGCCGGACACCTCCGCGTCGAGCTCGGCCACCCAGCGCGCCGGCCGCTTCTCCCGGAACGCCAGGACGCCCTCGCGGCCGTCGTCGGAGAGGAAGTAGCCGGTGGAGAGGCGGGCCAGCTCGGCGAGTTCGGCGCGCAGGTCGGCGGCGGGCGGCCGGCGCAGCAGCTGCTTCGCCCCGGCGAGCGCGGCGGGCGCGCCGCGGACCAGCGAGTCGCAGAACCGGGCCACCGCGGCGTCCAGCCCGTCGGCCGGCACCGCGGCGGTGACCAGGCCGATCTCGGCGGCCCGGCGGCCGTCGAAGGTGTCCCCGGTGAGGTAGAGCTCGGTCGCCGCCCGCGGGTGCAGCCGGGGCAGCACGGTCGCCGAGATCACCGCGGGGATCACCCCGATCCGCACCTCGGTGAAGGCGAAGCTGGCCTCCTCGGCGCAGACCGCCAGGTCGGCCGCCGCGACCAGGCCGAGGCCGCCCGCCCGGGCCGGCCCGGCGACCCGGGCCACCACCGGCTTCGGGCACTCCCAGACGGCGGCCAGCACGTCGCCGAGCATCCCCGCCGGCACCGTCCCGCTGGCGTACGCGGCCGCGGTCTCCTTCAGGTCGGCACCGGAGCAGAAGACCGGACCGGTGTGGTCCAGCACGACCACCCGGACGGCGTCGTCGGCGACCGCGGCGGCGAGGCCGGCGAGCAGCTCGGTCATCAGCGGAGTGGAGAGCGCGTTGCGGTTGTGCGGGCTGTCCAGGGTGAGGGTGGTCACCCCGCGGGCCGTGGCGACCCGCACCAGCGCGTCGGGAGAGGTCATGCGGGCACACTAGTGGCCATGCCCGGCGTCCTTCCAGAAGGCGAACCCGTCCCCGTCGACGGCTCGCTGCCCGCCACCGCCACCCGCGCGGTCGGCGCGCGCGGTTTCGGCGTGTACGTCCACGTGCCGTTCTGCGCCAGCCGCTGCGGCTACTGCGACTTCAACACCTACACGGCGGCGGAGCTGGGCGGCGGCGCGAGCCGGGAGGGCTACGCCGACACCGTGCTGGCCGAGTTGGCGCTCGCCGCCCGGGTGCTGGGCGACACCCCGCCGCCGCGGGTGGACACGGTCTTCGTCGGCGGCGGCACCCCGACCCTGCTCCCCGCCGACGACCTGGCCCGGATCCTGGACGGCATCGACCGCACCTGGGGGCTGGCCGCCGACGCCGAGGTGACCACCGAGGCCAACCCGGAGTCGGTCAACCCGGAGTCGCTCAAGGCGCTCCGCGCGGCCGGCTACACCCGGATCTCGCTGGGCATGCAGTCCGCATCCCCCGGGGTGCTGGCGATCCTGGACCGTACCCACCGCGCCGGCCGGGCCACCGCCGCCGCCTCCGAGGCGCGCGACGCCGGGTTCGACCACGTCAACCTCGACCTCATCTACGGCACGCCGGGCGAGAGCGCGGCGGACTTCGCCGCCTCGCTGGACCAGGTGGTGGCGGCGGGCGTCGACCACGTCAGCGCGTACGCCCTGATCGTGGAGGACGGCACCCGGCTCGCCGCCCGGATGCGCCGGGGCGAGCTGCCGTACCCCAGCGACGACGTCGCGGCGGACCGCTACCTGGCCGCCGAGGCGACGCTGTCCGCGGCCGGCTTCTCCTGGTACGAGGTCTCCAACTGGGCCCGCACGCCGGCCGCCCGCTGCCGGCACAACCTGCTCTACTGGAGCGGCGCCGACTGGTGGGGCCTCGGCCCGGGGGCGCACAGCCACGTCGGCGGAGTGCGCTGGTGGAACGTCAAGCACCCCACGACGTACGCCCAGCGGCTCGCCGCCGGGGGGTCGCCCGGCCTGGCCCGGGAGGTGCTCACCCCCGACGAGGCGCACACCGAGGACGTCATGCTCCGGCTGCGGCTCGCCGCCGGGCTGCCGTTGGCCAGCCTGGACGCGGCCGGCCGGGCCGGCGCCGGGCAGGCGCTGGCGGACGGGCTGCTGGCCGCGCCCGAGTACGCGGCCGGGCGGGCCGTGCTCACCCTGCGCGGGCGGCTGCTCGCCGACGCCGTGGTGCGCGACCTGCTGCCCTGAGGCGGTCGCCGATCTCGGCACCGGCGGTGGTGCCCCGGAGCCGGCCGGGGGAGCGGCCGGCCCGGGTCACTTGGTGAAGCTGTAGGTCATCGGGTAGCGGTAGAGCACGCCCTCGTTGGCCTTGACCCCGGCGATGATGCCGAAGATCAGCGGCACCAGCCAGACGAGCATCGGGACGAAGAACAGCAGCCCGCAGGTGACCAGCGTGAGCACCCAGCTCAGCACGCTGACGATCGTCCAGGTGAGCTGGAAGTTCAGCGCCGCGACGGCGTGCGCCCGGACGGTCGGCGACTGCTGCCCGCGGACCATCATCGCGATCAGCGGCGCCAGCCAGCCGAGCAGGCCGCCGCCGACGATCACGCCGGCCGCGCCACCGAAGTGGGCGATCAGGGCCCAGGTCTTGTCCTCGTTGTTGGCGTAGCCGCCGGTGGGCGGGCCGTAGCCGCCGCCGGCCGGGTAGCCGGCCCCCGGCGGGTAGCCCCCGGGCGGCGGGTAGCCCCCGGGTGGGGGAGCGCCACCCGGCGGAGGGTAGCCGCCCGACGGCGGTTGGTCACCGATGGGCGGCGGATAGCCACCGGGCGGGGGATAGCCGCCCGGGGCCGGCGCCCCGGACAGTGGTGCGGTGGGTTCGTCGCCGGCCGGCGGGCCGGGGACTGCCGACGGAGCGTTCGGGTCCGGCGGCGGCGCGCCGGGGCCGTCGGCTCCCGGTGGGCGAGGCGGTTCAGTCATGCACGTCACGGTAGGGGCAGCCGGCAACGGCACACCAGAGCGACATCGTCCCGGTTGTCCGGATGATCGGTCGGTGCGGTCCCGGCCTCCCGGCGGGGCGCACCGGTGGTCCGTCTTGATCATCGCGTCCGTGGGCCCGCCGACGTAGACTGGCACTCGCTACAGTCGAGTGCCAGGACGTGCCGCGCGGTCGCCGCGCGCCGCCGGCCGACGTGCGACAGGAGGTGGGGAGGATGGGTCTCGACGACCGCAAGCTCGCGGTCCTGCGCGCGATCGTCGAGGACTACGTCGCCACGCAGGAGCCCGTCGGCAGCAAGGCGCTGGTCGAGCGGCACCAGCTCGGGGTCTCCCCGGCGACCGTCCGCAACGACATGGCGGTGCTGGAGGAGGAGGGCTACATCCGGCAGCCGCACACCAGCGCCGGCCGGGTGCCCACCGACCGCGGCTACCGGCTCTTCGTGGACCGGCTGTCCCGGGTCAAGCCGCTCAGCCCGGCCGAGCGCCGGGCGATCGAGCGCTTCCTGGTCGGCGCGGTCGACCTCGACGACGTGGTGCACCGCACGGTACGGCTGCTGGCGCAGCTGACCCGGCAGGTCGCCGTCGTGCAGTACCCGAGCCTGGCCCGCTCCTCGGTGCGCCACCTGGAGCTGGTGCCGATCTCCACCACCCGGCTGATGCTCGTGATGATCGCCGACACCGGCCGGGTCGAGCAGCGGCTGGTCGAGATGCCCGGCCCGATTTCGGCCGAGGACGTCACCGACCTGCGCCGGCTGGTCAACGAGAAGCTGGTCGGCACCCGGCTGTCGGAGACCCCGCCGCTGGTGCAGGCGCTGGTCGACGAGGCCATCCCCGCCCTGCGGCCGGCGATGGCCACCCTCTCCACCGTGCTGCTGGAGACGTTGGTCGAGCGGCACGAGGAGCGGATCGCGTTGGCCGGCACGGCCAACCTGACCCGCGGCGGCCTGCTCGACTTCCAGGGCTCGCTGCGACCCATCCTCGAGGCGCTCGAGGAGGAGGTCGTGCTGCTCAAGCTCATCGGCGAGGCGGAGCCGAGCACGACGCGGGTGCTGATCGGCGACGAGAACGAGATCGACAACCTGCGGGCCGCCTCGGTGGTGAGCACCGGCTACGGCCCGGGTTCGACGATCGTCGGTGGTCTCGGCGTGCTGGGGCCGACCCGGATGGACTACCCCGGCACCATCGCCACGGTGCGGGCCGTGGCACGCTACGTGGGCGACCTGCTGGCCCAGAACTGACCAGGCAGAACCGACGGCCGGTTCCGGCCGGCGACCGGCGCAACGCGAGACGAACATGAGGACACGGAACGCAGTGGCCAGGGACTACTACGGCATTCTCGGTGTGAGCCGGGACGCCTCCGACGACGAGATCAAGCGCGCCTACCGCAAGCTGGCGCGGCAGTACCACCCGGACGTCAATCCGGACCCGGAGGCCCAGGAGAAGTTCAAGGACATCAACGCCGCGTACGAGGTCCTCTCGGACGACCGGAAACGGCAGATCGTCGACCTGGGCGGCGACCCGCTCGCCCCGGGCGGCGGGGGCGCGGGCGGCCCCGGAGGCCCCGGCGGCGCCGGCCCGTTCGTCGGCTTCCAGGACATCATGGACGCGTTCTTCGGCGGCGCGGGCGGCGCCCGCGGGCCGCGGCCGCGTACCCGGCCCGGGGCGGACGCGATCCTGCGGCTGGAACTGGACCTGCACGAGACGGCGTTCGGCGTGGAGGCCCCGATCACCGTCGACACCGCCGTGCTCTGCACCACCTGCTCCGGCGCCGGCACCGCCGCCGGCACCCACCTGGCCACCTGCGAGGCGTGCGGCGGCCGGGGCGAGGTGCAGTCGGTGCAGCGCACCTTCCTCGGCCAGGTCGTCTCGGCCCGCCCGTGCACGGTCTGCCAGGGCTACGGCACCACCATCCCGCACCCCTGCCCGACCTGCGCCGGCGACGGCCGGGTGCGGACCCGCCGGTCGCTGACCGTGAAGATCCCGGCCGGCGTCGAGGACGGCATGCGGATCCGGCTGGCCCAGCAGGGCGAGGTGGGCCCGGGCGGCGGCACCGCCGGGGACCTCTACGTGGAGATCCACGAGCGCCCGCACGACGTCTACTCCCGCAAGGGCGACGACCTGCACTGCCGGGTCACCGTGCCGATGACCGCCGCGGCGCTCGGCACCCGGCTGACCATCAAGACGCTGGACAGCGAGGAGACCGTGGACGTCAAGCCGGGCACCCAGCCGGGCAGCACGCTGCGGCTGCGGGCCCGGGGCGTGCCGCACCTGCGCGGCACCGGCCGGGGCGACCTCTACGTCCACCTCGACGTGCGCACGCCCGCCAAGCTCGACGCCGAGCAGGAGCGGATGCTGCGCGAGTTCGCCAAGACCCGGGGCGAGGAGGTCGCCGAGCTGACCAAGCAGGGCGGCTTCTTCTCCCGGATGCGCGACGCCTTCAACGGCCACGCCTGACCCGCCGGCTCGCCGTCCCGGCCGCTGCCGGGGGCGGCTAGCCTGATCGACGTGTCCGCACCGCTGTTCCTGGTCGAGTCGTTGCCGACCGCCGACTCGCTGACCCTCGACGGCCCCGAGGGCCACCACGCCGCCACGGTGCAGCGCCTGCGCGTCGGCGAGGAACTGCTGCTCGCCGACGGGCACGGGGGCACGGCCACCGCCGTGGTCACCGCCGTCGGCCGGGGCAGCCTGGAGCTCGACGTCCGCTCGCGCGGGTACGTGGACGCGTCGGTACCGCGGCTGGTGGTGGTGCAGGGCATCGCCAAGGGCGACCGGGGCGAACTGGCCGTGCAGGCGATGACCGAGGTCGGGGTGGACGAGATCGTGCCCTGGGCGGCGGCCCGCTCGGTGACCCTGTGGCGCGGCGAGCGGGGCGTACGGGCCCGGGAGAAGTGGGCGGCGACCGCCCGGGAGGCCGCCAAGCAGGCCCGCCGCGCCTGGCTGCCGGTGGTCGCCGGGGCGCCGGACGAGTCGACCGGCACGGTGGCCCGCCGGGTCGCCGGGGCCGCCGCCGCGTTCGTGCTGCACGAGGAGGCCGACGACCGGCTGACCACCGTCGAGCTGCCCGACAGCGGCGAGATCGTGCTGGTCGTCGGCCCCGAGGGTGGCATCGCCCCGGCCGAGCTGGACGCGTTCACCGAGGCCGGCGCCCGTCCGGTCCGGCTCGGGCCGTCCGTGCTGCGCACCTCGACGGCCGGCGTCGCCGCGCTCTCCGTGCTCTCGACCCGGCTGGACCGCTGGTAGCCGCTGCGCCCGGCGGGCCGGCGCGGCCCCGGCGCCCGCTGCCGCACCTCCTTTGCTCTGCGTCAACCCACGCACAGGTTGCGGCCGCCAACTGTTGCGTCCGGTGAAGCAGAGCAAAGGGCGTGCGGGAGAGTTGTCGGGGCCGGTCAGCTGCGCAGGTAGGAGGCGCCGTTGAGGTCGACGATGGTGCCGGAGGCCCACTCGGCCTGCGGCGAGGCGAGCCAGTGCACGGCGGCGGCGATCTCCTCGGGGCGGGCGACCCGGTCGAACGGGCTCTGCGCCCGTACCGCCTCGCCGCGCGGCGACTTGAGGTGCTCGTTGGTCATGTCGGTCGCCACGAAGCCGGGCGCGACCGTGGCCACCGCGATGCCGTACGGGGCCAGCGCCACCGCCAGCGACTGCCCCATCGCGTTCAACCCCGCCTTGCTCGCCCCGTACGCCGGGTTGCCCGGCTCGCCCCGGAACGCGCCCCGGGAGGAGACGTTGACGATCCGGCCGCCCCGCTCACGCATGTGCTGGGCGGCGCACCAGCTGGCGTTGGCCGCGCCGAACAGGTTGGTGTCCAGCACCTCGCGCCAGCGCTGCCGCCACTGCTCGTAGCTGCTCTCGAAGACCGGGTGCGGCGGGTCGGCGGGCCCGAACACGCCCGCGTTGTTCACCAGCACGTCCAGGCCGCCGAGCAGGCCGGCCGCCTCGTCCACCATCGCCCGGACCGCGTCCGGGTCGGCGAGGTCGGCCCGGACCACCACGTGCCCCTCGCCGGGCAGCTGCGCGCGCAGCTCCTCGGCCAGCTCCGCGGAGTCCCGGTGGTGGATCGCCACCCGGTCGCCGCCGGCCGCGAAGGCCCGCACCACCGCCCGCCCGATGCCGCGCGAGCCCCCCGTCACCAGTACCGCCCGTGAAGTCACGCCGGCCATCATGCCGGAGCGGTCCGGCCTCGCCCACCGGCCCCCGGCGCAGCGCTTAGCATGCCCGAATGGGATCCGACTGCCTGTTCTGCCGCATCGTCGCCGGGGAGATCCCGGCCACCATCGTCCGGGAGACCGACACCACCCTCGCGTTCCGCGACATCGACCCCAAGGCGCCGGTGCACGTGCTGGTCGTCCCCAAGGAGCACTACGCCGACGTGGCCACGCTCGGCCAGGGCGACCCGGCGCTGGCCGGTGAGCTGCTCGCCACGGCCGCCGCGGTGGCCGAGGACGAGGGGCTGCTCGGCGACGGGTTCCGGCTGATGTTCAACACCGGGGCGTACGGCGGCCAGGAGGTCTTCCACGCGCACGCGCACCTGCTCGGCGGCGCGCCGCTCGGGCCGATGCTCTGCCGCTGACCCGTCGGCCCCCGCCGGCCGGACGTCTCTCCTTACACTGCCCGGGTGACGGATGTGGGGGACCGCCTCGGGCGGATGGTGCGGCAGGTGCAGGCGCAGGGCCGGGTGCCGGCGGTGTCGGCGGCGCTGCACCGGGCCGACCGGGAACCGTGGTCGTGCACGGTCGGCTGGACCGGCAGCGACACCGCGCTCGACCCGGAGACGCGGTTCCGGATCGGCTCGGTCACCAAGACCTTCACCGCCGTGCTGACCCTCCAGTGCCGCGACGACGGCCTGCTCGACCTGGACGACCCGATCGGCCGCCACCTCGACCTGCCGGCGCACGGCGAGCTGACCGTGCGCCGGCTGCTCTCGCACACCGCCGGGCTGCAACGGGAGCCGTACGGCGACGTCTGGGACACCCTGCGTGCCCCGGACACCGGGCAACTCCTGGCCGAGCTGGCCCGCGCCGAGCGGGTGCTGCCGCCCGGGCGCCGCTACCACTACTCCAACCTCGGCATGGCGCTGCTCGGCCGGCTGGTCGGCGAGCTGCGCGGCGGCACCTGGGCGGAGGTGCTGACCGAGCGGGTGCTGATCCCGCTGGGGCTGACCCACACCACGGTGGCACCCGGCCGGCGGGCTGCCACGGGCTTCCTGGTCGACGCGTACTCCGACGAGGCCCACCCGGAGCCGCCGACCGACTTCGGCGCGGTCGGCCCGGCCGCCCAGCTCTGGAGCACCGCCGGGGACATGGCCCGGTGGGCGGCGTTCCTCGCCGATCCGGCGGCGCTCGACGCGGCCGGCCGGGTGCTCGCCCCGGCGACCCTGGACGAGATGCGCTGGCCGGTGACGGTCACCGACGAGACGCTCTGGGCCGGCGGCTTCGGGCTCGGGTTGATCCTGGTCCCGCAGGGCAAGCGGATCATGCACGTGGGGCACGACGGCGCGATGCCCGGTTTCCTGGCCGCCGTCTACGGGCGGCGGGGCGGCGACGGCACGCCCGGCGCGATGGGCGCCGCCGTGCTCGGCTCCTCCGGCACCGCGGCGGAGCTGTTCGACCTGCCGCACCGGCTGCTCACCGCGGCGGTGGAGCACGACCCGGCGGAGGTCGAGCCGTGGCGGCCGGGGCCGCCGGCCCCCGAGTCGGTACGCGGGCTGCTCGGCCGCTGGTGGGGCGAGGGCTTCGAGTACGTCTTCTCCTGGCACGACGGGGCCCTGCGGGCCCGGGGCGCCGACGACCCGCCGGGCAAGCCGCCGGCGGTCTTCGCGCCGCTGCCGGACCGGCCGGACGTGTTCCGCACGGTCTCCGGCCGGGAGGCCGGTGAGCTGCTCCGACTGACCCGGGACGAGCGCGGCTCGGTGGTCCGGATGCACTGGGCGACGTACCGGTTCACCCGCACCCAGGAGACCTTCGAGCGGTACGACTTCCGGGCGGGGAGCTGACCCGGGGGCGGCGGAAATGGACGGGGTGCCACCCGCGTTGAACCGATACGATGGGTGTAACGTCCGCACGCCGCGCCAGCAGGGCCGGCGCCGATTCGAGAGCAGGTGGCGCAGGGCCCCTCGGCCCGATCTATGACCGGCACCCCACCTCCCGGCCCGCCCCGGGTGCAGACCAGGATCACGGTTCCCGATTCCAAGATCATGGTCAACCTGCTCGGCGCGGGTGACGAGATCCTGCGACTGGTCGAGCGCTCGGTGAACAGCGACGTGCACGTCCGGGGCAACGAGATCACGATCACCGGTGCCCCCGCGGACAACGCCCTCGCCGAGCGAATCTTCAGTGAGCTGCTCGAACTCATCGAGAAAGGCGAGACCCTGACCACAGACGCCGTCCGGCGTACCGTCGGCATGCTCGAGCAGGGCAGCGCCGAGCGGCCCGCCGAGGTCCTGACGCTCAACATCCTCTCCCGGCGCGGGCGCACCATCCGTCCCAAGACCCTGGGCCAGAAGCGCTACGTCGACGCGATCGACGCGCACACCATCGTCTTCGGCATCGGGCCCGCCGGCACCGGCAAGACCTACCTGGCGATGGCGAAGGCCGTCCAGGCGCTCCAGGCCAAGCAGGTCAACCGGATCATCCTCACCCGGCCGGCGGTCGAGGCGGGCGAGCGGCTCGGCTTCCTGCCCGGCACGCTGAACGAGAAGATCGACCCCTACCTGCGCCCGCTCTACGACGCGCTGCACGACATGCTCGACCCGGACTCGATCCCGAAGCTGATGGCGGCGGGCACGATCGAGGTCGCGCCGCTGGCGTACATGCGCGGCCGGACGCTCAACGACGCGTTCATCATCCTCGACGAGGCGCAGAACACCACGCCCGAGCAGATGAAGATGTTCCTCACCCGGCTCGGCTTCAACTCCAAGATCGTCGTCACCGGTGACGTCACCCAGGTGGACCTCCCCGGCGGCACGACCAGCGGCCTGCGGGTGGTCCGGGAGATCCTGGGCGGAGTCGAGGACGTCCACTTCGCCCAGCTGTCCAGCTCCGACGTGGTGCGGCACCGGCTGGTCGGGGAGATCGTCGACGCGTACGCCCGCTGGGACGCCGAGCGGGAGAACCAGCAGGCGCAGAGCGTGCACGCCGTGCCGGGGCGCACCGCCCAGGGCGGCCGGGCCGGCCGGCGCCGCTAGACAGAGGAAGACACTTGTCCATCGAGATCGCCAACGAGTCCGGTGTCGAGGTCGACACCGACGCCGTGCTCGCCGTCGCCCGGCACGCCCTCGACGAGATGGGGGTCAACCCCCTCGCCGAGCTCTCCGTGCTGCTGGTCGACATCGACTACATGACCGAGCTCAACCACCGCTGGATGGGCGGTGACGGGCCGACCGACGTGCTCGCCTTCCCCATGGACGAGGGCAGTGTCGACCACGGGCCGGGGGAGGCCACCGCCGCCGGCGGCGAGCCCGCCCTGCTCGGTGACATCGTGCTCTGCCCCGAGGTGGCGGCCAAGCAGGCGGCCGCCGCCGGGCACTCCGCCGCCGACGAGCTGCACCTGCTGACCGTGCACGGGGTGCTGCACCTGCTCGGTTACGACCACGCCGAGCCGGAGGAGGAGCGGGAGATGTTCGCGCTCCAGGCCCGACTGCTGGCGAGCTGGCGGTCGACCCGGTCCCGGTGATGTCCACTCCGCTACTGGCGGCCGGCGCCACCGCCGGCCTGCCCGACGCGCGACTGCTCGTCTTCGCCGCCGCGCTGGTGGTGCTCGCCGGCCTGATCGCGATGACCGAGGCCGCGCTGGCCGCCGTCTCCCCGGCCCGGGCCGCCGAACTGGCCCGCGACGGCGTGCGCGGCGCGCGTACCCTCCAGGTCGTCGCCGGTGACGTGGTCCGCCACCTCAACCTGCTCCTGCTGCTGCGGCTGCTCGCCGAACTGACCGCCACCACCCTGGTGGCCCTGGTCGCGGTGGACACCTTCGGCGCGGGCTGGCGGGCGGCACTGATCACCGCCGGAGCGATGACCGTGGTCAGCTTCGTCGTGGTCGGCGTCGGCCCACGCACCCTCGGCCGGCAGCACGCGTACGCGGTGGGCCGGGCGGTCGCGCCGCTGGTGCGCTGGCTCGGGCGGGCGCTCAACCCGCTCGCCTCGCTGCTGATCCTGATCGGCAACGCGGTGACCCCGGGGCGCGGTTTCCGGGAGGGCCCGTTCGCCACCCAGGTGGAGCTGCGCGAGCTGGTCGACCTGGCCGAACAGCGCGGCGTGGTCGAGCACGGCGAACGCCAGATGATCCACTCGGTCTTCGCGCTCGGCGACACCATCGCCCGCGAGGTGATGGTCCCGCGCACGGAGATGGTCTGGATAGAGGGGAGCAAGACGCTCTCCCAGGCGCTGGCGCTATTCCTGCGCTCCGGCTTCTCCCGGATCCCGGTCATCGGCGAGAGCGTCGACGACGTGCTCGGCGTGCTCTACCTCAAGGACCTGATCCGGCGCACCCAGGGCGGCGCGCCGGAGGACGGCCGGCTGCCGGTCGCCGAGCTGATGCGCCCGGCCACCTTCGTGCCCGAGTCCAAGCCGGTCGACGACCTGCTCTCCGAGATGCAGGCCGCCCGCAACCACCTGGTGATCGTCGTCGACGAGTACGGCGGCACCGGCGGGCTGGTCACCATCGAGGACATCCTGGAGGAGATCGTCGGCGAGATCACCGACGAGTACGATGTCGAGCGGCCGCCGGTCGAACGCCTGGAGGACGGGGCGGTGCGGGTCACCGCCCGGCTTCCGGTGGAGGACCTCGGCGAGCTGTTCGACACCGACCTGCCCGCCGACGAGGTGGAGACGGTCGGCGGGCTGCTCGCCCAGTCGCTGGGTCGGGTTCCGATACCGGGGGCGCAGGTCGAGGTGGCCGGCCTCCGGCTGGTCGCCGAGGGCACCACCGGCCGACGCAACCGGATCGACACGGTGCTGGTGCGGCGGGTGGAGTCGACCGGCGAGCCGGAGAGCCCGGGCCGCGGCGAGCACCCCGAGTCCCGGGGCAACCACAACCGATCCGAGGAGAGGCAACCCGCCGATGCCTGAGTCATCCGCCCTGCCGGCCGCCCGGCCGAGCCCGTCCGAGCCGGTCGAGCTGAGCGCCGAGGACGCCAAGCTGGTGGTGCTGGCCCGGGGCGCGCGGGGCCGGGTGGGCGCCGTGGAGGGCGCGGCGGTCCGCGACCAGGACGGCCGGACGTACGCCGCGGCCAGCGTCGCGCTGCCCTCGCTGACGATCACCGCGCTCCAGTTGGCGGTCGCCTCGGCGGCGGCGGCCGGCGCCACCCGGCTGGAGGCGGCCGCGGTGGTGACCGAGGCGTCGACGCTGGACGGCGCCGGGCACGCCGCGGTGCGCGACCTCTCCGCCGACGCGCCGGTGCACGTGGCCGCGCCGGACGGCACCGTCCTCGGCACGGTGACCGCGTGAGCGACCTGGCACCGCGTCCTTACCGGGCCGGGTTCGCCTGCTTCGTCGGCCGGCCCAACGCCGGCAAGTCGACGCTGACGAACGCGATCGTCGGGCAGAAGATCGCGATCACCTCGAACAAGCCGCAGACCACCCGGCACGTGATCCGGGCCGTGCTGCACCGGCCCGAGTCGCAGCTCGTGCTCGTCGACACCCCGGGCCTGCACCGCCCCCGTACGCTGCTCGGCGAGCGCCTCAACGACCTGGTCCGGCAGACCTGGAGCGAGGTCGACGTGATCGGCCTCTGCATCCCGGCCGACGAGCCGGTCGGCCGCGGCGACCGGTTCATCACCAGCGAGCTGTCCGGGCTGAAGGCCACCGTGCTGGCGGTGGTGACCAAGACCGACCTGGTCGACCGCAAGCGGCTCGCCGAGCAGTTGCTCGCGGTCAGCGAGCTGGGCGACTTCGCCGAGGTGGTGCCGGTCAGCGCGGTCTCCGGGCACCAGCTCGACACGCTGGTCGACGTGATGACCCGCTACCTGCCCGAGTCGCCCCAGCTCTACCCGGACGACATGCTCACCGACGACCCGGAGCAGGTGCTGGTCGCGGAGCTGATCCGGGAGGCCGCCCTGGAGGGCGTCCGCGACGAGCTGCCGCACTCCATCGCGGTGGTGGTCGAGGAGATGGTCCCCGAGGGTCAGCTCACCAAGATCTACGCCGACGTCTACGTCGAGCGGCCCAGCCAGAAGGCGATCGTGATCGGCCACCGGGCCAGCCGGCTCAAGGAGGTCGGCACCACCGCCCGCCGGCAGATCGAGGAGCTGCTCGGCACCCGGGTCTACCTCGACCTGCACGTCCGGGTGGCCAAGGACTGGCAGCGGGACCCCAAGCAGCTGCGCAAGCTCGGCTTCTGACGCCGGTTCGGCACCGGCCGCCGCGGCCCGGGCGGACCGGGTGTGCAGTGATCGGTATCGGTCGGGCATATGGGGAGTTTCACGTTCCGGTCGGGGCGCCGGCCGTTTGGCGGGGCCGCGGCGGAGGGTAGGGGGAGAAGTCCCCCGCCCCCGGACCCCTGCGCAGGCTGATGCGAAACCGATACCTGGACCTGCTCCGCTTCCTGGCCATCGTTCGAGTCGTCGTCTACCACGTCACCGGGTGGGCCACCCTGACCCTGGTCTTCCCGGCGATGTCGGTGATGTTCGCGCTGGCCGGCTCGCTGATGGCCGCCTCGCTGCACCGCTGGGGTCCGGCCGCCGTCGTGCGCCGGCTGCGCCGCCTGCTGCCGTCGCTCTGGGTGGTCGCCGCGGTCTTCGTCCCGGCCATGCTGCTCACCGGGCTGCCGCTGAGCCCGAAGGTGCTGCTCTGGATCTTCCCGGTCGCCGACCCGCCGGCCAACGACTGGGGTGCCCTGGCGTTGAGCGTGATCTGGTATCTGCGCGACTACCTCTGGTTCGTGCTCGCCTCGCCGGTCGCCCTCTGGCTGTTCCGGCGCGCCCCGGTGCCCACCCTGCTCGCCCCGTACGCCCTGCTCGCCGCCGTGGAGCTGGGGCTGTACCCGACCGCGCCGGTGGTGCTGCGCGAGTTCGGGCTCTACTTCGGCGCCTGGCTGCTCGGCTTCGCCCACCAGGCCGGGATGCTGCGCCGGCTGGCCAACCGGGTGCTGCTGCCGGTCGCGCTGGCCCTCGCCGCGGCCGGTGGCGCGTGGATCGTCACCCATCCGGGGCCGCGTGGTCTCGACCTCAACGACAACCACCTCGGCAACGCGCTCTGGTCGGCGGCCTTCGTGCTCGTCCTGCTGGGCCGGGGACCGGCCGGCGCGGCCTGGCTCGACCGGGTACCCCGGTTCGGCCGGCTGGTGACCGTGTTCAACCGGCGGGCGCTGACCGTCTACCTCTGGCACATGCCGTTCGTGGTCGCGCTCACCCCGCTGGTCGACGTGGTGGGCTGGTCGCACCAGGACCCGCTCGGGCTGGCCATCCGGATCGCCCTGGTCTTCGCGCTGGTCGCGGCGGTGACCGCGCTGGTCGGTTGGGTGGAGGACGTGGCGGCCGGCCGGCCGCCGGAACTGGTCCCCGGCGGCCGCCGGACCCCCCGGACGCCGGCCGGCGCGTCATCGCCCCCCGCGGGGACGGCCCGCGCACCGGTGGCGGCGCCGTCCAGCCCGCCGCCCGCCGGCGCTGCCGCGGTCGGGCCCGGCGTGCCGGCCGGCGCCCGGGCGGTCGTCCCGGCGCCGCGCGGCTTCGGCGAGCCGGAGACCGTGGAACTCAGCGCTGGGCGACCGTGATGTCGCCGCTGCCGGTGCCCACGTCGAGCACCAGCCGCGCGGCCGGGTCGTCGGGCACGGCGACGTGCACGTCACCGGAGCCGGCGCTGGACCGGACCCGGTACTGGCCGGCGGGCACGAGCAGCGTGACGTCCCCGCTGGAGGCGTGCGCCCGGGCCGAGGCGGCCGTGCTGAGCTCGAGGGTGACGTTGCCGGAGCTGGTCTCGGCGTCCGCCTCGCCGCCGAGGCGGCGCGCGGAGATGTCCCCGGAGGAGGCGCGCAGGGTGGTCGGGGCGGCCACGTCGTCCACGTCGATGTTGCCGGAGCCGGTCTCGGCACGTACCGCGCCGGAGGCGCCGCTGACCCGGATGTTGCCCGAGCCGAGCTGGAACTCCACCGGGCCGACCCGGCTCAGGTCGACGTCGCCGGAGCCGGTCTCGCCCTGCACCGCCACCCCTTCCGGTGCGGTGACCTCGTAGGAGACGCTGCACCGGGAGCCGCAGTCGGCGTCCAGCACCAGCTCGCTGCCCTTGATCTCGTACCGGGCGTCGGGCTGGCCGCCCTGGTAGCGCACCACCCGCTTGATCCGCACCTCGCCGGCCGGACCGGATGCCCTGATCACCACGTCGCCGGAGCCGGGTAGCACCCGGATCATGGTGATCCGGGCCGCCTCGGTGTTGTCGAAGTCGAGCCGCCGGAAGGAGAGGTTGTCGCACCCGGCGAGGACGATGAGCGCGGCGGTCGCGGCGAGCGCGGCGGTGGTCCGGTGCAGTGCCATATCGAGCACGCTACGGCCGATCCCCGGCACCACACATCCGGGTCAACCGGCCGCGCACCCCGAACCAACCCTGATTTCGCACCCCGAGGGAGAATGGCCCGATGGTCGGGTACCGCCGACAGCTCTACCGCGACGACGCGGTGGTCCTGCGCGTACAGAA
This sequence comes from Micromonospora sp. R311, assembly GCF_056780015.1. Taxonomy (NCBI): domain Bacteria; kingdom Bacillati; phylum Actinomycetota; class Actinomycetes; order Micromonosporales; family Micromonosporaceae; genus Micromonospora; species Micromonospora sp. R311. The sequence goes on along the minus strand of NZ_JBSWCE010000030.1, from coordinate 24,600 downwards.
GCTCGGCGAGTCCGACCGGATCATCACCCTGCTCACCCGCCGGCACGGCCGGCTGCGCGCGGTCGCCCGGGGCATCCGGCGCACCACCAGCAAGTTCGGCGCCCGGCTGGAGCCGTTCGGCCACGTCGACCTCCAGCTCGCCGGTGATCCGAAGGGCAACCACGGCAGTTCGCTGCACACCGTGAGCCAGGTCGAGGGGATCGACCTCTACGGCAAGCGCTTCCTCGGCGACTACCCGCGCTACACCGCCGCCAGCGCGATCGCCGAGACGGCCGAGCGGCTCACCCCGGTGGAGCGGGAGCCCTCGCTGCGGCTGTTCCAGCTCACCCTCGGCGCGTTGCGCGCGCTCGCCGACGGCAGCCACGCCACCACCCTGGTGCTCGACGCCTACCTGCTGCGCGGGATGGCGCTGGCCGGCTGGGCGCCGGCGTTGACCGCCTGCGCGGTCTGCGGCACCCCCGGGCGGCACCGGGCGTTCTCCGTACCGGCCGGGGGCGCGGTCTGCCCGGACTGCCGACCTCCCGGCGCCGCCCACCCCGCCCCGGCCACCATCGACCTGATGTCCGCGCTGACCAGCGGCGACTGGCGGGTCGCCGACGCCACCGAGACCGGCGTACGCCGGGAGTGCAGCGGCCTGGTCGCGGCGCACCTGCAGTGGCACCTGGAGCGCGCGCTACGCTCGCTGCCGCTGGTCGACCGGGGCGCCCCGGTGCCCGGCGCGGAAGGCGCGAGCAGGGAGAAGAGCGAGTGATCCGATCGATGAGGGGCGGCCGGCGCGAGCCGGTGCCGCCGACACCGCACCCCTCGGGCGCCCGGCCACCGGCGCTGCCCCGGGAGGCGCTGCCCCGGCACGTCGCCGTGGTGATGGACGGCAACGGCCGGTGGGCCAAGGAGCGCGGGCTTCCCCGCACCAAGGGCCACGAGGCGGGGGAGTTCTCCCTCTTCGACACCATCGAGGGCGCCATCGAGCTGGGCATCCCCTACCTGTCGGCGTACGCCTTCTCGACCGAGAACTGGCGGCGCTCGCCGGAGGAGGTCCGCTTCCTGATGGGCTTCAACCGGGACGTCATCCGCCGCCGCCGCGACCAGCTGGTCGACCTCGGCGTCCGGGTGGTCTGGTCCGGCCGGGCCGGGCGGCTGTGGAAGAGCGTGATCTCGGAGCTGCAGACCGCCGAGGAGATGTCCCGCGGCAACTCCACCCTGACCCTGCAGTTCTGCGTCAACTACGGCGGGCAGGCCGAGATCGCCGACGCCGCCGCCGCGATCGCCCGGGACGCGGCCGCGGGCCGGCTCGACCCGGCGAAGGTCACCGAGAAGACGGTGGCGAAGTACCTCTACCACCCGGAGGTCCCCGAGGTGGACCTCTTCCTCCGTCCCTCCGGCGAGCAGCGGATCTCCAACTACCTGCTCTGGCAGACCGCGTACGCCGAGCTGGTCTTCCTGGACACGCTCTGGCCGGACTTCGACCGCCGCCACCTCTGGTACGCCTGCGAGCTGTACGCGCAGCGGGACCGGCGCTTCGGTGGCGCGCTGCCCAACCCGGTCGCCCCGCCGAGCTGAGGCGCGAGGCTTACCCGACCGTCACGCTGGGTACCAATCCGGTCAGCAGCCACTGACGGAGGTGAACCCACATGATCCAGAAGCGCATTGCCCAGTGGGCGGTGATGGCGATCGCGGTGCCGCTGGCGGCGGCCGGCGTGCGCCGGATCAGTCACACGCTGGAGGCCCGCCGTGGCCCGTCCGGGGTCACCCGCCTGCTCACCAAGGGCGCCGACCTGCTCCGCCCGCAGAAGACCAAGCGTCGCCGCTTCTTCTGACCCCATCGGGCAGCGCCGCCCCACGGGGCGGCGCTGGCCGTCCCGGCGCCGCCCCGCCCGTCGGCGGTCGCGTGGTGGCACCGCGAGAGCCGCTGACCGGGCTGACCAGGCGCCGGGTCCGTCCACCGGGCGGACCCGCCACACCCGCATGATCGACTGATCGGTCGGGGTTCGGGGTTTCGGCGTTGGTGGAGGGTGGCGGTGCCTAGGATCGGACGTGGGGCAGGGGCATGCCCCGGACCGCGTCGAGCCTCGGGGGTGGGGATGCGGGATCTCCGGTTCAAAATGATCATGGCACTGAACGCCGCCGACCTCGGTGACCCGATCTGCGAGCAGGTGGCCGAGATCTGCGCCGAGATCGCCGAGCAGCACTGCGCCGAACTCGGCCACGCGCCCCGGCTGCGCTCCGGCGAGATCGCCGAGCTGGCCACCGGCGAACCGGCCCTGACCTGGGCGCCCACGCCCACCGACACCGGGCAGCGTGCCTGGTGACCGGGCCCGCCGGCGGGCGGCCGGCGCCGGTCGGCCGGTCGGTGACCCGGTGACCGGGGCCGCGCCGGCGGTGGACGTCCGCCGGGCCGACGACCGCTTCGCCACCCGGATCTCCTGGCTCGACTCGAAGCACTCGTTCTCGTTCTCCCGGCACTACGACCCGGCCAACACCCACCACGGCCTGCTGCTGGTCAACAACGACGACGTGGTGCGGCCGGGCGCCGGTTTCGAGACCCATCCGCACCAGGACATGGAGATCGTCACCTGGGTGCTGCGCGGGTCGCTGGTGCACCAGGACTCGACCGGGCACTCCGGCGTGATCTATCCCGGGCTGGCCCAGCGGATGAGCGCCGGCACCGGCATCCTGCACTCGGAGAAGAACGACGCCTGGCGGCTCGAGCGCCGGGCCCCGCACACCGACCCGGTCCACTTCGTGCAGATGTGGGTGCTGCCGGACACCGAGGGCATCGACCCCGGCTACGAGCAGTTGGAGATCGACGACCAGTTGCTCCGCGGCGGCCTGGTGCCGGTGGCGTCCGGGATGGACCGGTACGACGGGGGGTCGGCGATCCGGATCCGCAACCGGTACGCCACCCTGCACGCCGCCCGGCTCACCCCCGGCGACGAGGTGACCCTGCCGGACGCGCCCTTCGTGCACCTCTACGTGCCGGTCGGCGCGGTGACCCTGGAGGGCAGCGGCCTGCTCGCCACGGGCGACGCCGCCCGGCTCACCGGCACCGGCGGCCAGCGGGTCACCGCCACCGAGCCCGCCGAGATCCTGGTCTGGGAGATGCACGCCACCATCGCCTGACTCCCGCCCCCGTGCCTCCCGCGATCCGGCGGTTTCGGCCCGCGTTACGCGGCCTCCAGGCCGAGCCGCCTGGGTAGCGAGTGCAGGATCGCGGGCGGTCAGGCCTCCAGTTCGGCGCGGTCGCCGGCCCAGACGGTGTGGAAGGTGCCCTCGCGGTCCACCCGGTGGTAGGTGTGTGCGCCGAAGTTGTCCCGCAGCCCCTGGATCAGCGCGGCCGGCAGCCGCTCGGCGCGCAGCGCGTCGAAGTACGCCAGGGAGGAGGCGAACGCGGGGGCCGGCACCCCGGCCCGGGCCGCCTCGGCCACCACCCGCCGCCAGCTCGGCACGCCGTCGTTCACGGTGCCCGCGAACCAGGGCGCGACCAGCAGCGTGGGCAGCTCCGGCTGCTCGTCGTACGCCTGCCGGATGCGGTCCAGGAAGCGGGCCCGGATGATGCAGCCGCCCCGCCAGATGGTCGCCGTGCCGCCCAGGTCGATGCCCCAGTCGTACTCCCGGCTGCCGGCGCGGATCTGGTCGAAGCCCTGCGCGTACGCGACGATCTTGCTGGCCAGCAGCGCCCGCCGGACGTCCTCGACGAACGCGTCCCGGTCGGTGACCTGCCACGTCTTCTCACCGGCGTCCGGGAAGGCCCGGCGGGCCACCGCCCGCTGGTCGGCGTGGCCGGACAGCGAGCGGGCGAAGGTCGCCTCGGCGATGCCGGTGATCGGGATGCCCAGGTCGAGCGCGCTCTGCACCGTCCACCGGCCGGTGCCCTTCTGCTCGGCCCGGTCGAGCACGACGTCGACGAACGCCCGCCCGGTGGCCGCGTCGCGGTGCCCCAGCACGTCGGCGGTGATCTCGATGAGGAAGGACTCCAGCTCGCCGGAGTTCCAGTCGCGGAAGATCTGCGCGAGCTCCGCCGGCTCGGCACCCAGCCCGGCCCGGAGCAGGTCGTACGCCTCGGCGATGAGCTGCATGTCGGCGTACTCGATGCCGTTGTGCACCATCTTGACGAAGTGCCCGGCGCCGTCCGGGCCGATGTGCCGACAGCACGGCACGCCGTCCACCTGGGCCGCGATCTTCTCGAAGATCGGCCCGAGCTTGCGGTAGGACTCGGCGGAACCGCCGGGCATGATGCTCGGCCCCAGCAGCGCGCCCTCCTCGCCGCCGGAGACGCCGGTGCCGACGAAGTGCAGCCCGTGGCCGCGCAGCGCCTCCTCCCGACGCCGGGTGTCGGCGAAGTGCGCGTTGCCGCAGTCGACCACGATGTCGCCCGCCTCCAACAGCGGGACCAACTCGTCGAGCACGGCGTCGGTGGGGCCGCCCGCCTTGACCATGACGATCACCGCGCGGGGGCGTTCCAGCGCGGCCACGAAGTCGGCCATCGACTCGGCCGGCACGAACGTCCCCTCGTCGCCGTGCTCCGCGACCAGGCTGCGGGTGCGCTCCGGCGAGCGGTTGTGCACCGCCACGGTGAAGCCGTTGCGGGCCAGGTTGCGGGCCAGGTTCCGGCCCATCACCGCCAGCCCGGTCACCCCGATCTGCGCCGTCGCCTGCTCGGCCATCCGTCCGCCACCTTCCGCCGTCGACACCTGCCGTTGCGACCGTATCGCGACCCGGACGACCGGCGGGCCGGTCATCGACAGCCGGTGACCACGACGTCGCGGCGCGCGTCGACGGGCGGCGTCGGGGCGCGCGTCGACGGACGGCGTCGGTCGCCACGCCGTCGGGGCGTCCCGGTCAGTCCTCCGCGAGGCGCGCCTCGACGTGGGCGACCTTGCTGGTGAGCGCGTCGGTCACGCCGGGGCGGAGGTCGGCCTTGAGCACCACGCTGACCCGGGGCGCCCGCGCGGCCACCGTGTCGACCGCCCGCTTCACCACCGCCATCACCTCGTCCCACTCACCCTCGACGGTGGTGAACATGGCGTCGGTGCGGTTGGGCAGGCCGGACTCCCGGACCACCCGGACCGCCTCGGCGACCAGGTCGCCCACGGACTCGCCGACGCCGAGCGGAGTGACGGAGAACGCGATCAGCATGCCGTCGATGGTGCCAGTAATTCGGCTGCGCGGGCCCGGGTGGGCGGCTAGGGTGTGGTCATGCGCAAGTGACGCCCCACCTCCGAGCCGGCTCCCGCCCGTGTGCGCGGGCCGTGCGCTCCCGGGCGTCCGCACTCCCACCTGCCGCTCAGCGGCGGTGTCCGCCGTGGTCGATCCCGGGACCAGTCCCAACCGTCCGACCGCGGCTGTCTCGTCAGCGCGGTCCCCAGCAGACGACCGGTCCGGCCACCGGACGCGGCGACCGACCCGGTCACCGCACCGCACCGGCCGGTCCGCAGACAAGGAGGCCCGGATGCCCGCCAGGCGCAACCCGAAGAAGTCCCGTACACCTCAGCCCACGGCAACCGTCGCGGACCTGACGCCGGCCGACCTCGACCAGGTGACGGTCGTGCCGGCCGTGCCGCCACTGCCGGTCGACCCCACCGCCGCGGCGGCGGCCCGGCCGGCCGCGCCGAAGGCCGGCCCGCCGGTCACCGGGGGCCGGTCCGCCGCCGGGCGGGGCAGCCAGCGGGCCGGTCAGGCCCGCCGGTACGCCTTCCGGCGCAGCTGACCGGTCCCGGCGGACGCGGGTGCGGTCGCCGTCGGGGGCGGCCGCACCCGCGTTCCTCAGTGGTCGGCGCAGCACGGGGTCGGGTTCGGCACCTCGAACGGGGCGACGCCCCCCGCGCTGTGCGGCGTGACCACCAGCACCAACTCACCGGCACGCCACTGTGGCCGGACGAAGTCGCGGGTGTGCAGCGGCGTCGCCGGCCCGGGCGGCGCCCCGCCGCCGAGCACCACGACCCGCTCGATCGCGCTCGCCGCGAGCAGGTCGGCGACGGTGAGCGTGCCGACCATCCGGTCCGAGCCCGGGTAGTGCACCGCCCGGCCCGACCGTCGGGCGGCGTGTTCGCCCGCCGCCCGCTCCGCCGCCGCCCGCAACTCGGGCGGGCTGCCGGGGAGACCGGCCAGCCGGTCCGGGGCCGCGGCCACGGTGAGCGCCACGTGCGGGTACGGCGTGGCGACCAGGTGGGTGCACGCGACCAGGTCCGGCAGGCCGAGTGGCGCGACGTGACCGGCGAGCCAGTGCTCCGCCTCCCGAACCGTCCGATGACCCAGGCTGAGGCCGAGGATCACTGCGGCAGCACCCAGATCGGGTTGGCGTAGAACCAGAGGTCCTCCCACGGGTCGGCCGCTCCGGCGACGTCCAGCGCCGGGCCGGACGGGTCGACCGCCGCGCCCATCAGGCCGGGCTGGGCGCGCTTGCCGTCCGTGCCCCGGATCCGCAGGTAGAACGGCTCGTCCACGCGGCCGAAGGAGTAGCTGAACGAGACCCGGCCGGTGCCCCTGGCGACCTCGAAGGACTTCACCACCCGGGTGTCCGGGGCGGTGAAGGCGTCCCGGTCGGCGACCGGGCCGGTCACCCGGCCGGCGATCACGTCGACCCGGGTGAGCACGGGCAGGAACTGCGACCAGTTCGGGGTGTCGGCCAGGTCGATGTCGATGGTCACCTCGACGCCGGTGCCGCGCCTGACCCGCAGCACCCCGCCGAGCGGCGTGCCCGAGCCCCGCCGCCGGTCACCGGCGACCCGGGCGCGGACGTCGAGGCCCTTGATCAGGCCGCCGTGGTCCACCCAGACCCGGCCCGCGCGGAGGCCGTCCATCACGGCCCGGTAGCCGAAGGAGGTCGCCCCGACGTGGGTACGGCTGTACTGGCCGGGCCAGTAGTCGCCGGCGTCGGTGATCAGCGGGCCGTACACCGGGTCCTCGTACCGGCCGTTGCGGGCGAAGTCGCTGCCCGGCCCCCGCTGCGAGGTGTCCAGGTAGTTGACGTGCGAGTCGGAGTTGGCGCTGATCCACCAGGCCCTGCCCTCGGCGAGCAGGCTGTCCCAGAGCCCGCCGACGGTGGCGGTCATCCAGTCGAATCCGCCCCAGGTGCGGTAGCTCTCCAGCGGGTAGCCGGGGAACGACGCGGGGGACGGGTTGTTGTCGTAGTAGCCGCGGGCCCGGCCGCCGCTCTCCCGCGGCAGGCCGGCGGCCTGGTGGCCGGGAGCACCCTCCATGCCGATCGCCACGCTCGGATCGGCGTCCCGCCAGGCGCGGATCTCGTGCGGGGAGTCGATGCCCCGCCGGGCCGGGTGGTTGGCCAGGAAGAGGGCGCCCTCGACGCGGCGCTGGCGGACCGCCTCGCCGAGGAACCTGATGCCGGCGATGGCGAGCGCCTCGTTGGCCGGGCTGGAGTCACCGGCGTTCCGGACGCTGCCGTCGAAGGCGTTCTCGAACTCCTTGAGCACCGCGACCTCGTTGCGTCCCGGGTGGACGAAGACGGTGGCGTGCTCGGCGGCCGGGATGTTCCACTCCAGCCCCTGGTAGATCAGCAGGTCCTTGAGCTGGCCGCGGGCGGCGACGATGTCCGGGTTGACCCTGTCGACGCCGATCTTGGCGTGGGCGACGCTGCCGTGGTCGGTGACGACCATCCAGTCCAGCCCGTACGCCCGCGCGTGCCGGGCCTGGTCGATCACCCGGTACATCGCGTCCGAGCTGTACTGGGTGTGGATGTGGTGGTCGCCGGCGAGCCAGCGGAACTCGCCGGTGCGGCCGTGGTCGCCGCCGGGGCCGTGGTCGTGGTCCGCCGCGTGCGCCGGCGCCCCCGCGGCCAGCACGGTCGTCGCCGCACCGGCGCCGAGCAGGCCGGCGCTGCGCAGGAAGCCCCGCCGGCTGAGGTCCGCGGGGGGCAGTTCCGCGTCCGGGATGGCGAGGTCCAGAGCCGGGGGTACGTCGGTGCCGGCGACGGAATCGTGATCGTGGTGGTGCGCGTGGCCGTGGCCCATGTGCTGCTCCAGTCGGATCTGGGAGGTTGTCCGCGGGACAATCTCGTCCGGCCAGGGGAACAGCACGTGTCCCACGCGAGGCACCCATACGAACAACCCCCGCCCCGCCCCCGCGATCCTGCACTTCCTGCCCCGGCATTCCGGGCGTACCGCGAGCAATCGCGGGCACAAACTGCAAGATCGCGGGGGTGGGTGGTGCGGGTCAGCCGATCAGGGGGCGGAAGGTGCCGAGAAGGATGCTCACCGTCAGGGCTGCGGCGGCCAGGGCCGCGGCTCCGGCGATCAGCAGGGCGTCGGCGGGGCCGAAGTGCTGCCGCCGGGCGACCGTCCGGGGGGTGCCCGCGTCGAAGCCCCGGGCGTCCATCGCCACCGCCAGTCGGGTGCCCCGCCGGATCGCCCCGACCAGCAGCGCGAACGCGGTCGAGACGAAGAGCCGCAGCTTCGCCAGCGGGTTGCGGCCGGCGTCCACCCCGCGCGCCCGCCGCGCCAGGGTGATCATCTGCCATTCCTGACCGAGCAGCGGCACCAGCCGGAACGCGGCCAGCGCCCCGATGGCGAAGCGGGCCGGTGCCTTCGCGTTCTGGATCAGCGCGTCGGCCAGGTCGGTCGGGTCGGTGGTGGCGAAGACGATCACGCCGGGCAGCGCCACCGCGAACATCCGCAGCACCAGGCCCAGCGCGGTGAGCAGCACCCCCGAGGTGACCACCGCCGGACCGGCCTCGACCAGCACCCGGCCGGACCGCTCGGCGGCGAAGAGCACCAGGGTGACCAGGATGCCCACCGCGCCGAGCAGCAGCGGCCAGGCCCGTCGGGCCAGCACCCGGTAGCGGACCCCGAACAGCGGCAGCACCGCCAGTTCGGTCGCGACGGCGATCGCCGGAGCCACCGGGTCCAGGGTGGCGATCATGATGAACGAGAAGACCAGCGCCGCGGCGAGCTTGGCGACCGGGTTGCGCCGGGCCAGCGGGGCGTCCGGCGCGGCGACCGGCTCGACGCTGATCACGGACCCACCCGGCCGGCGCGGCCGGCGGTCGACGCCCGGGGATCGGTCTCCGGGCGGTCCAGGGTGAGCGTCCGGTCGGCCAGCGCGGCCACGAACTCCGCGTCGTGGGTCACCGTGACCAGGCCGTGCCCGGCGTCGCGCAGTTCGGCGAAGAGATCCACCAGCTCCAGCCAGGTCCGCCGGTCCTGGCCGAAGGTGGGTTCGTCGCAGATCAGCAGGCGGGGCGCGGTGGCCAGCGCGGTCGCCACGCTCAGCCGCCGCGCCTCGCCGCCGGAGAGGGTGTACGGGTTGGCGCCGGCCAGCTTCTCCAGCCGGAGCCGGGACAGCAGCGCGTCCACGGTGGCGCGTACCGCCGGCTCGGGCGCGCCGGTGCGGCGCGGGCCCAGCGCCAGCTCGTCGAAGACCGTGCCGGTGACGAACTGGTGCTCGGGATCCTGGAAGACCGAGCCGATCCGGCGGGCCAGCGCCGGGGCGCGCCACCGGTGCGGGGGAGTGCGGGCGTCCGCGCCGGCCAGCGCCGGGGTCGCGGTCACCGTGCCGGCGCCGGGGCGGAGCAGCCCGCCGAGCAGCAGCGCCAGGGTGGACTTGCCGGCCCCGTTCGGGCCGAGCACGGCGAGCGCCTCGCCGGCGCGTACCGCCAGGTCGGTGGGGGCCAGCCGGGGCGGCAGGCCGAGCCGGTCGGCGGCGAGCAGCACGTCGCCGGCCGGGGCGGTGGCCCGCCGGGGCGGCACCGGGCGGCCCGGCACCCAGACCCCCTCGGCGGCGAGCGCGTCGCCGTGCGCGCCGAACACCGCCTCCGGGGTGCCGTCGGCGCGGACGCCGCGACCGGGCGCCAGCACCACCACCCGGTCGACCAGCGGCAGCGCCTCGGCGACCCGGTGTTCGACCAGGATCAGCGTGGTGTCGGCGTCCAGCGCCCCGGCGACCGCGGCGCGGACCAGCGCGGCGCCGGCCGGGTCGAGGTTGGCGGTCGGTTCGTCGAGCAGCAGCAGCCCGGGGCGCAGGGCGAGCACCCCGGCCAGGGCGAGCCGCTGCTGCTCGCCGCCGGAGAGCGCGGCGGTGGGCCGGTCCCGGTGGTACGGGAAGCCGACCCGGCCCAGCGCCTCGTCCACCCGGGGCCAGATCTCCCCGGCCGGCACCCCACGGTTCTCCAGCCCGAACGCGACGTCGTCGCCGCAGCGGGCCATCACCAGCTGGGACTCCGGGTCCTGGAAGACGATGCCGACCCGCTCCCGGCCCTTGCGCGGGTCCAGCCCGTCGATCTCGACGGTGCCCTCCTGCTCGCCGGAGTCCTCCGGCAGCAGCCCGGCCAGCGCGGCGAGCAGGGTGCTCTTGCCGGCCCCGGAGGGCCCGAGCAGCAGCACCCGCTCGCCGCTCTCCACCCGCAGGTCGAGTTCGCGCACCGCCCACGCCCGCCGCCCGGCGTGCCGCCACCCGAACCCCCGCACCTGCACCGCGCTCACCGCCGCACCCCCGGTGACCCAGCGTCGATCAGGACGTTGTCGGCGCGGGACGCCGGCGCGGTCGACACCGACCTGGTGATCGACGAGGTGCGGCGGGGGCGGGGCATGGGTGGGTCAGATCAGGGTACGGTCGCGGGCGGCGGGGAAGCGGTCGAGGGCGCCGGTGCCGGCCAGCGCGCGGGTCAGGTACCAGCCGCCGGCGCCGGCGATGATCGTGGCGCTGACCACGGTCAGCAGCGCGTACGGGATCCGGTAGCTGCCCAGCGCGTAGTCGACGTTCCAGACGAAGAAGTCGAACAGCGCCGCGCCGAGGCCGGTCAGCGCGCCGGCGAGCAGCGCGGTCGGCAGCCGGAACGAGCGGTACCGGAAGGCGGCGAAGGCCAGCTCGGCGCCGAGGCCCTGGATCAGGCCCTGGACGATGGTGATGCCGCCCCACTCCGAGCCGAGCAGCGCGGAGATCGTCGCGGCGACCGCCTCGCAGAACAGCGCCGCGCCGGGCTTGCGGATGACCAGGCCGCCGAGCACCGCCGGCACCAGCCAGACGCCGTACATGACCGCCTGGCCGGCCGGGAAGAACGCGAAGGCCGGGTCGACGGCCCGCCAGAGCAGGCCCCAGGCCCAGAAGATGACGCCGAAGGCCACCGCGATCACCGCGGCGACGACGATGTCGATGGTGCGCCACCGGTTGGTGGTCGGTTGTTGTTTCATGAGTGCTCCCAGTCCTGACTGCGAACCAGGAGAAGACGCACGCCGCGCCCGGTGTCCCGGACGGCGGCGCGGCTGGAGGTCGACCGAACTCCCTGCGCTGGCATTACCCAGATCAGGTTCGAGGGTCTGCGGAAGGTGCCCGCACTCTCAGCGCTGTGCGCTCCCCTGTCGGATGTGAAGTTGTCCCGCAGACGCTAGCACCGCCGGCCGCGCCGGGACGAGCGGCCCGCGCCGGCTGGGTAGGCTGCCGATCATGCGCATCGACGCCCGAGGGCTGGAGTTCGAGGTACGCGTCGGCGGCCCGGAGGGCGGCGAACCCGTGCTCCTGCTGCACGGCTTCCCGCAGCACTCCGGGGAGTGGGACGACGTGGTCCCGGCGCTGCACGCCGCGGGGCTGCGCACGTACGCGCCGGACCAGCGCGGCTACTCGCCCGGCGCGCGGCCGGCGGAGGTCGAGGCGTACCGGATGGCGGAACTCGTCGCCGACGCGGTGGCCCTGCTGGACGCCCTCGGGCTGCCGGCCGCGCACGTGGTCGGCCACGACTGGGGCGCGCTGGTCGGCTGGGAGGTGGCGGTCCGGCATCCGGAGCGGGTGCGCACGCTGACCGCGGTCTCCGTGCCGCACCCGGCCGCCATGGCGTACGCGCTGGCCAACGACCCGCAGCAGAAGGTGCGCTCGGCGTACATCCTGCTCTTCCGGCAGCCCGGGAAGGCGGAGACGGTGCTGCTGGGCCTGGACGCGGCCGCGCTGCGCCGGCTGCTCGGCGGGGTCGGCGACGCCGCCCGGGTGGCCGCGTACGCGGAGCCGATGCGCCGGCCGGGCGCGCTGACCGCCGCGCTGAACTGGTACCGGGCGATGCCCTCGCGGGCGGAGCTGGCCGGGACCGGCCCGGTGACCGTGCCGACCACCTTCGTCTGGAGCGACCGGGACGTGGCGATCGGCCGCACCGCCGCCGAGGCGTGCGCCGCGCGGGTGACCGGGGACTACCGCTTCGTGGAACTTCCCGGGGTGAGCCACTGGATTCCGGACGAGGCGCCCGCGCCGCTGGCCGAGGCGATCCTGGCCCGGGTACGCGGGCTGGCCTGAACGGCGCCGGACGCCGGGGGAGGGAGGCACGGATGGACGGAGGAGACATGACGGTGAGTGCCGAGGAGTACCTGGCCGTGGTGACCGAGACGATGGGTCGGGTCGCCGCCAGCCAGCGCGAGGCGGTCGGTCGGGCGGCCGATCTGATCGCCGACGCGGTGCGCGCGGACGGCGTGGTGCACGCCTTCGGCACCGGCCATTCGGAGGCGCTGGCGATGGAGATCGCCGGCCGGGCCGGCGGGCTGGTGCCGACCAACCGGATCGCCCTGCGTGACCTGGTGCTGCTCGGCGGCGAGCCGGTCGGCCTGCTCGGGCCGACCCTGGAGCGGGACCCGTCGGTCGCGCACCGGCTCTACGACCTCGCCCCGGTCCGCCCCGGGGACGTCTTCGTGCTCGCCTCCAACTCCGGGGTGAACGGCGCGATGGTGGAGTTCGCGTCCCTGGTCAAGGAGAAGGGGCACGCCCTGGTGGCGATCACCTCGGCGCAGCACTCCGCCCGGATGACCTCGCGCCACCCGTCCGGTCGCAAGCTCGCCGACTTCGCCGACGTGGTGCTCGACAACGGCGCCCCGTACGGCGACGCCACCCTGCCGCTGCCGGGCGGCGGCGCGGTCGGCGCGGTCTCCTCGATCACCGCGGCGCTGCTGGCCCAGCAGATCACCGTCGAGGTGGTGGCCCGGCTGCTGGCGGCGGGGGAGCTGCCCCCGGTCTACCTGTCGGCGAACATCGCCGGGGGCGACGAGCACAACCACACGCTGGAGGCCCGTTACGCCGGCCGGATCCGCCGCGGGGCCTGAGCCGCGGCGCGGCGTCGGCCGACCCGGTCGTGAGGCGGTTTCGTTACGGGTGCGTCGGGGCATCAGCGTTGCTGCCGGCGGGCGGGAGCCCGCCGGCAGTACCGTCTCACCGGAGGTGCCCGTGTCGAAGGAAACCGAGCGGCAGCGTTGGCAGCGCAACTTCGCCGACCTGCTCCAGGAGTTGCGGGTCGCTCAGACCGGTGTGCAGATCCTCTTCGCCTTCCTGCTCACCCTGCCGTTCAGCAACGGGTTCGGCGGCACCAGCGGCTTCCAGAAGGACGTCTACATCGTCTCGCTGCTGTCGGCGGCGGCCGCGACCGCGCTGATCATCTCCCCGGTGGCGTTCCACCGGGCGCTGTTCCGGCAGGGGCGCAAGCCGGAGCTGGTCCGGTTCGCCCACCGGATGGCCAGCGCCGGCCTCGCCTTCATGCTGATCTCGATGGTCAGCGCGGTGCTGCTGATCACCGACTTCGTGCTGGACCGGAGCGTCGCCCTGGTGCTCAGCGGCGTCACCGGCCTCTGGTTCCTCACCTTCTGGGTGCTCCTGCCGTTCGCCCGCCGGAACTGGGGCGAGGACGACATCGACGACGAGGACGACGAACCGCGGACCATCCCCGGCGACTGAGCAAGTCGAGAGAACTCGATCTTTACGGAACGCTACCCCTGGGTAACACCCGGGGGTAGCGTGGCTTGTGTCGCGCACGTTGACGCAGCCGGACCGAGGTTCGAGGGGGCAACCGTGACCACGACGCAGAACAGCCGACCCGCGCCGGACGGCGCCGGCCCCGACCAGCCCACCCCCGCCGACGGCGTGACCACGGCCGGCACCGCCGGACCGTTGCCGACCGAAGCGGGCCAGGTCTCCGAAAAGGAGGCCCGCCAGGTCGCCGAGGCCGCCCGGGAATCCTCCTGGGACCGACCCAGCTTCGGCAAGGAGCTCTTCCTCGGCCGGTTCCGGCTCGACTTGATCAACCCCTGGCCCCGGTCGGATCCGGCGGACGACGCGCACGCCGACGACTTCCTCGGCCGGTTCCGCGAGTTCCTCACCGCCGACGTGGACGGCGCGGCGATCGAGCGCGACGCGTCCATCCCGGACGAGGTGTTCCACGGGTTGGCCCGGCTGGGCGCGTTCGGCATGAAGATCGACCGGTCGTACGGCGGGCTGGGGCTGAGCAACCTGCACTACTGCCGGGCGCTGATGCTGGCCGGCTCGGTCAGCCCGGCGATCGGGGCACTGCTCTCGGCGCACCAGTCCATCGGGGTGCCGCAGCCGCTGAAGATGTTCGGCACCGCCGAGCAGAAGCAGCGCTTCCTGCCCCGGCTCGCCGCCGGCGAGGTCTCCGCGTTCCTGCTCACCGAGCCCGACGTCGGCTCCGACCCGGCCCGGCTGGCCACCATCGCCGAGCCGACCGAGGACGGCACCGGCTACCGGCTCAACGGTGTCAAGCTCTGGGCCACCAACGGCACGCTCGCCACCCTGCTCGTGGTGATGGCCCGGGTGCCGGCCGCCGAGGGTCGGCGGGGCGGCATCACCGCCTTCGTGGTCGAGGGCGACGCCGAGGGCATCACCATCGAACGGCGCAACGCCTTCCTCGGCCTGCGCGGCCTGGAGAACAGCGTCACCCGGTTCCACGACGTCTTCGTGCCGAAGGAGAACGTGATCGGCGGCGAGGGCAAGGGGCTGAAGATCGCCCTGAGCACGCTGAACACCGGGCGGCTGTCGCTGCCGGCGATGTGCGTCGGCGCCGGCAAGTGGGCGTTGCACGTGGCCCGGGGCTGGGCCGCCGAGCGGGTGCAGTGGGGCCGGCCGGTCGGCGAGCACGAGGCGGTCGCCCAGAAGGTCGCCTTCATCGCCGCCACCACGTACGGCATGGAGACCATGCTCGACCTGTGCTGCCTGCTGGCCGACGACGACCGCAACGACATCCGGATCGAGGCGGCGCTGGTCAAGCTCTACGCCAGCGAGATGGCCTGGCGAATCGCCGACGAGCTGATCCAGATCCGGGGCGGCCGTGGCTACGAGACGGCCGAGTCGCTGGCCGCCCGGGGCGAGCGCCCGGCCGCCGTCGAGCAGCTGCTGCGCGACCTGCGGATCAACCGGATCTTCGAGGGCTCCACCGAGATCATGCACCTGCTGATCGCCCGGGAGGCGGTCGACGCGCACCTCTCCGTCGCCGGCGACATCATCGACCCCGACGCCGGGCTCGGCCGGAAGGCGCGGGCGGGTGCCCGGGCCGGCGCCTTCTACGCGAAGTGGCTGCCCACCCTCGCTGTCGGCAAGGGCCAGAGCCCCGGGGCGTACGCCGAGTTCGGGCCGCTCGCCCGGCACCTGCGGCAGGTGGAGCGCTACTCCCGCAAGCTGGCCCGCTCGACGTTCTACGCGATGTCGCGCTGGCAGGGCCGGATGGAACGCAAGCAGGTGTTCCTCGGCCGGGTGGTGGACATCGGCGCCGAGCTGTTCGCGATGTCCGCGGTCTGCGTGCGCGCCTACGCCGAGCGGGACCGCCGGCCGGAGAACGTCGAACTTGCCGACCTGTTCTGCCGGCAGGCCCGGGTCCGGGTCGAGGCGCTCTTCACCGCGCTCTGGGACAACACCGACTCGGTCGACGTCGCCGCCGCGAAGCGGATCCTCGACGGCCGCTACGCCGACCTGGAGTCCGGCGTGATCACCCCGGCCGACGACCTGCCATGGGTGGCCCGCTGGTCACCCGGCCCGGCCACCGTGGCAGACGTCCGCCGCCGCGTCCCGCCGCCGCGGTGACGCCCGCCCGCCGCACCCGGCACCGCCCGCTCCACTTCCGGTGACCCGTCCCGCCCGGCACGGGGGCGCCGGGTCGGTCTCCGGCACCGGGGCTGACCACCCCGATCGCCGCCGCGCGACAGCGTCACGACGATTGGGGCGGGCCGGGAGCGGGCCCGCTGTCCTGTTCCGTCGTTACCTGCTCGGGGTGGCGGGTGTGCCCGGTGGCCGCCCGGGCGCGTCGCCGTCCCGAAGGCGTAGCAGTGTCGAACTCGATACCTCAGAGTCATCAATATGACTCTGAGGTATCGAGTTCGTTGCGATGATGCCCTCGGCGACGTGGCGACGTGGCGACGTGGCGACGTGGCGACGTGGCGACGTGGCGACGTGGCGACGTGGCGACCGGCTCAGCGGGCGATGGCCCAGGCCAGGATCGCCGCCAGGATCAGCCCGTTGAGCACGGCCAGCCCCAGGTACGCCGCCGGCGGGATCTTGCGGCCCTGGCGGACGAAGTTGACCAGGACGGCGGCGTAGCCGAGCAGCAGGACGGCGATGACGACCAGGAAGTAGAACACCCGACGACCTTAGCGGCCGCCACGCAGGCCGAGTTGGCGCAGCTCCAGTGCGGCCAGCGCGTCGACCGTCTCGTCGTCGCCGCGCCGCCACGCCTCGGCCACGTCGGGCGCGATCCGGGTCAGCCGGCCCAGCGGCTGGGTGGCCAGCGCGCGCAGGGCCAGCAGGTCCCGGCCGGCGGGGGCGGCGGCCAGCTTCGCGGCCGACCCGGCGCGGCGCATCCAGCGCACCCGCAGCGGCAGCCAGCCGAAGATCACCAGGCCGAGCGGGAAGACAAGCACGGCGACGGCGAGGGCCAGGGCCAGCTGGTCGACCAGTTCCTGCTGCTCCCGGCCGGCCTCGGCCAGGGACCGGGCGGCATCGGCGGCCCGCTCGAACGGCGCGGTCAGCTCGTCGCCGACCAGCGGCACCCGGCCGACCTTGCCGCCGGCCTCGGCCAGGTTGTCGGCCAGTCCGCCGCCGGCCCCCTCCAGCTTCTGCCCGGGTACGGCGAGCTTCTGCACCAGGTCGTGCAGCCAGAGCGCGCCGCGCACGGCGGCGTACACCCAGGCGACGACGAGCAGGTCGGTGATCAGCTGTCGGACGGCGACGGGGAAGCGATCAGCGTAGATCTTCACGCCGGACAGCGTGCCACGCCCGGCCCCCGGTGGCACCCCGCTGCGCGGCCCCTCGGTGGTCAGCCGGCGCAGGCCGGGCAGGTGCCGAAGATCTCCAGGGTGTGGCTGACGTCGGCGTAGCCGTGCTGGGCGGCCACCCGCTCGGCCCAGGTCTCCACCGCCGGGCCGGCCACCTCCACCGTGCGGCCGCAGGCCCGGCAGACCAGGTGGTGGTGGTGCCCCTCGCTGCACCGGCGGTAGAGGTGCTCGCCGCCGGGCGGGCGCATCACGTCGATCTCGCCCGCGTCGGCCAGCCCCTGCAGCGTCCGGTAGACCGTGGTCAGCCCGACCCGCTCGCCGCGCTCGCGCAGCATGGCGTGCAGGTCCTGCGCGCTGTGGAAGCCCTCGACCTCCGCCAGCAGGGCGCTCACGGCGGAGCGTTGGCGGGTGTTGCGGACCGCGGCGCTGCTGCTCATGACCCCTCCCCGGCGTGACTGACCGCGTCGGCCACGATGTGCGCGACGTGCTCGTCGACCAGCGTGTACGCGATCTCGCGCCCGCGCCGGGAGCCGCGCACCACGCCCGCGCCGCGCAGCACCCGCAGGTGCTGGGAGACCAGCGGCTGCGCGACGCCGAGCTTCTCGACCAGCTCGTGCACGCAGCGCTCGCCCCCGCCGAGCTCGCTGACGATGGCCAGCCGGATCGGCGCCGACAGGGCGCGCAGCAGCTCGCTCGCGCCCTCGTAGGCGTCGTAACCCGAACCGCTGCTCACCGGATAACGGTAACCAATCCCGCTGACACGGCGCTGAGCAGGCTCAGTGAAGCACCACCTCGTGCGGCTCGGGGGCCGGCGCGGCGGCCGGCATGCGCCGGCGGCGGAGCGCGCGCCAGGCCGCGCCCACCACGGCGACCGCGACGAACGACGCGATCGCCAGCAGCACCACGGAGGCGCCGGGGGCGGTGTCGGCGGTGGCGGCCACCCAGACGCCCGCGCCGGCGGCGAACAGGCCGAGCGCCATCGCCGCCGTCATCGTGCTGCGGAAGCCCCGGGTGACCTGCTGTGCCGTGGCGACCGGCACCACCATCAGCGCGCTGATCAGCAGCACCCCGACCGCCCGCATGGCGATCGTCACGGTGACCGCGGTGGCGACCGCGATGAGCAGGTTGAGCGCCCGCACCGGCAGGCCGGAGACCCGGGCGTACTCCTCGTCGTGGCTGACCGCGAAGAGGGCGGGGCGCAGCGCCAGCATGGTGACCAGGATCGCCGCGCCCAGCACGGCGATGGTGGTCAGGTCGGCGGGGGAGATGGTGGTCAGCGACCCGAAGAGGTAGGCGTTGAGGTTGGCGCTGGTGCTGTCGGAGAGACCGACCAGCATCACGCCGCCGGCGATGCCGCCGTAGAAGAGCAGTGCCAGGGCGAGGTCACCGGAGGTGCGGCCGCGGGCGCGGACCAGTTCGATGGTGATCGCGCCGAGGGTCGCCACGACCACCGCGACGAGCACCGGGGAGCGGTTGAGCAGCAGGCCGGCGCCGACGCCGGTCAGCGCCACGTGCCCGACCCCGTCGCCGATCAGGGCCAGCCGGCGCTGCACCAGGTAGATGCCGAGCGCCGGAGCGGCCAGGCCGATGACCAGCGCGCCGATCAGGGCCCGCTGCATGTAGGGGTACTGGAAGAGTTCCATCGGGTCAGCTGCTCCAGAGCCCGGCGGGCTCGTCGGGACCGTGCGGGTGCACGTGGTCGTGGTCGGGCTCGGCGTGGTGGCCGGCCGGTTCGGGCACCGCTCCGTCGTGGCAGATGCCGCCCTCGTGCACGACGACCGCCCGGCTGATCAACGGGCGCAGCGGCCCGAGTTCGTGCGCCACCAGCAGCACCGTCCCGCCGCCGGCGACGAAGTCGTGCAGCGCCTTGGCGAAGGCCTCCTGGCTCGCCGCGTCCACCCCGGCGGTGGGCTCGTCGAGCACCAGCAGTTCCGGCCCGCCGGCCAGCGCCCGGGCGATGAGGGTGCGCTGCTGCTGCCCGCCGGAGAGGGTGGCGACCGGGTCCCTCGCCCGGTCGGCGAGCCCGACCGCGGCCAGGGCCGCGTCGACGGCGGCCCGGTCGGCCGCGCCGGGCGGGCGCAGCACCCCGCGCCGGGCCAGCCGGCCGGAGGCCACCACCTCGCGCACCGTGGCCGGTACGCCGCCGCCGGCGCCGAGGCGCTGCGGGACGTACCCGATCCGCCGCCACTGCCGGAAGCGGCGCAGCGGGGTGCCGAACAGGGTGACCGACCCGGCGCTGAGCGGGACCAGCCCGAGCGCGGCGCGGATCAGCGTGGACTTGCCGGAGCCGTTGGCGCCGAGCACGGCGACCACCTCGCCGGCGGTGACGGTCAGTGAGACGTCCCGCAGCACGGGGCGGCCGTCGTAGCCGACCACCCCGTGCGTGACGGAGATGACAGGTGCGGTCACGAGCAGCTCAACGCCGTCCGGAGGGTCTGCAGGTTGGTGCGCATCACCGAAAGGTAGTCCCCGCCGTTCTCGGCCGACAGGCC
Organism: Micromonospora sp. R311; assembly: GCF_056780015.1. NCBI lineage: Bacteria > Bacillati > Actinomycetota > Actinomycetes > Micromonosporales > Micromonosporaceae > Micromonospora > Micromonospora sp. R311. The sequence continues at coordinate 5,135 of NZ_JBSWCE010000030.1, read as the reverse complement.
TTCCAGCGGGTCCAGCACCGCGGTCTTCGCGCCGACCTCGGCGGCGATGGTCTCGGCCACCTTCGGGCTGACCAGCGTCTCGAAGAAGATCGTCGTGGCCCGGTGGGAACGGGCCTCCTCGGCCACCTCGGCCAGCCGCTGGGGGGAGGGCTCGGTCTCCGGGCTCAGCCCGGTGATCCCGATCTGCTCCAGCTGGTAGCGCTCGGCGAGGTAGCCGAAGGCGGTGTGGCTGGTCACGATCTCCCGGCGTTGGCAGGTCTTCAGGCCCTGGGTGTACTCGGCGTCCAACTTCTCCAAGTCGGTACGGAGGGTCGCGGCGCGGGCGGTGTAGTCCGCGGCCCGCTCGGGGTCGGCCTTGCCCAGCCGTGCGGCGAGCTGGTCGCCCACCGTGGCGAGCCGGGTCGGGTCGAGCCAGAGGTGCGGGTCCTTGCCGCCGGACTCCTCGTCGGCGTGCCCGGTCTCCTCGGCGTGCCCGGCCTCCTCGCCCTCGTGTTCGTGGTCGTGACCGCCGGCGGCGGCGTCGAGCAGCGGCTGCACGGTGGCGACGTCGAGAGCGCGGTCCGCGGCGTTCTGCTCGACGGCCTCGTCGACCGCCGGCTGGAAGCCCTTCAGGTAGACGACCAGCTCGGCGCCGGCCACCTCGCCGACCTGGCCGGGGTTGAGTTCCAGGTCGTGCGGCTCGGTGCCCGGCTTGACCAGGTTGGTGACGGAGACCGCGTCCCCGCCCACCCGCTCGGCGACGAACTGCAGCGGATAGAAGGCGGCCACCACGTCCACCCGCTGCGGGTCGGCGCCGGCCGTGCCGTCGTCGGAGCAGGCGGCCAGGCCGCCGAGGGTGAGCAGAGCGGCGGTGGTCGCGGCCAGGGCGCGCGGAGCGGTGCGGAAGTTCATGACGTCAACTGTCCGCGCCAACGATAATGATTGTCAAAAACGCATGCTTGCATGTCAGAGCAGCTTCACCAGACCCGCGGTGACCAGCAGGGTGAGCACCAGCAGCCGGATCACCCGGGTCTGCGGCGTCTGCACCGGCCAGGTGGTGACCAGCAGCGCGGCCACCGCCGCGGCCAGCAGCAGGGTGAGCAGCCCGCCCGGCACGCCCGGGGTGAAGAAGGCGACCAGCACCAGCACCAGGGTGATCAGGAACACCGCGGTCGGGTTCGCCCGGGCCAGCCGGCCCGGCAGAGAGCTCTGCGTACGCTGCATCCCACAGACTCTACGAGGAGGTGGCCGGTGCTGGTGACCAACCGGTTCGTGGTCGAGGTCGATGTCGCGGAGGCGTTCACCGAGCGGGCGCACGCCGCCCTCGCGGCGCTCGCCGCCCGCCCCGGCTACCTGCGCGGCCAGTTGGTCCGGGCGCTGGACGACCCGCGGCACTGGTGCCTGGTCACCGAGTGGGAGTCGGTGGGCACCTATCGGCGGGCGCTCGGCGGCTTCGACGTCAAGGTCACCGCCGTTCCGCTGCTCGCCGAGAGCCTCGACGAGCCGTCCGCGTACGAGGCGCTGGCCACCGCCGCGCCCGGCGGCGAGGTGGTGGTCGCGGCGAGCGATCGGGCCGCTGGTCCTTACCGCTGAGCCGGTGGGCACTACCCTGCTCCTATGACCGCTCCCGGACCGGCAGCCGCCTCGCCGTACCCCTCGCTGCCCGGCCAGGAGGGCGCCCAGCCGCCCGCGGTACCCGGGCCCCCGGCGGAGCACGGCGTCCCCGTGCCGCCGCCCGGCCCCGGGGTGGCCCCGCCGTTCGCGGCGCCGCCGACCGAGGGCCGGCGCACCCGGCTCTGGCTCGGCCTCGGCGCCGGGGCGCTGGCGGTGCTGATCTGCTGCGGCGGTGGCGGCGCGGCCGTGGTGGGGCTGGCGGTGAGCGGTGTGCAGGCGGTCGAGGAGCAGGGCCGGACCGTCTCCACCGACTACTACCAGGCGCTGGTCGAGCGGAAGTACGGCCAGGCCTACGACCAGCTCTGCGACGACGCGCAGCGGCGCGAGTCGCGGCGGGAGTTCGAGCGGCGGGTGGCCGCCGAGCCGCAGGTCGCCGCGTACCGGGTCGGCGAGGTCGACCCGAGCAACCTGACCGTGCCGGTCGACGTGACGTTCACCGGCGGCCGGCAGGAGCGCCAGCAGGTGGTGCTCGGGCAGGACCGGCAGACCGGCGGCCTGGAGGTGTGCGGGGTCAACTGACCCGCCCCGGTATTCTGCTGGGCTCGGGACCCTGCTGGCCGTACCGTTGTCCCGAACTGTTCGTTCCGTCCACATCACGTCCCCGCCGACCGCCAGCCGGCGTAGGAGGAAACATGCCAGCCGACCGTATCGACGCCGTCGTCAGCCTCGCCAAGCGCCGGGGCTTCGTCTTTCCCTCCAGCGAGATCTACGGGGGCACCCGGTCGGCGTGGGACTACGGTCCGCTCGGCGTCGAGCTCAAGGAGAACGTCCGCCGGCAGTGGTGGAAGACCATGGTCCAGCAGCGCGACGACGTGGTCGGCCTGGACTCCGCGGTGATCCTGGCCCGCGACGTCTGGGCCGCCTCCGGCCACCTGGACGCGTTCGTCGACCCGCTGACCGAGTGCCAGTTCTGCCACAAGCGCTACCGGGCCGACCACCTCGAGGAGGCGTACGCCGAGAAGCACGGCAAGCCGCTTGCCTCGCTGGCCGAGCTGAACTGCCCCAACTGCGGCAACAAGGGCACGTTCACCGAGCCGAAGATGTTCAACGGCCTGATGAAGACCTTCCTGGGCCCGGTGGAGAGCGACGAGGGGCTGCACTACCTGCGCCCGGAGACCGCCCAGGGCATCTTCGTCAACTACAAGAACGTCGAGACGGTGGCCCGCAAGAAGCCGCCGTTCGGCATCGCGCAGACCGGCAAGTCGTTCCGTAACGAGATCACCCCGGGCAACTTCATCTTCCGCACCCGCGAGTTCGAGCAGATGGAGATGGAGTTCTTCGTCGAGCCGGGCACCGACGAGCAGTGGCACGAGTACTGGCTGCGGGAGCGCTGGAACTGGTATCTCGACCTCGGCCTGTCGGAGGAGAACCTGCGCTTCTACGAGCACCCCAAGGAGAAGCTCTCCCACTACTCGAAGCGGACGGTGGACATCGAGTATCGCTTCCAGTTCGGCGGCACCGAGTTCGCCGAGCTGGAGGGCATCGCCAACCGCACCGACTTCGACCTCTCCACGCACAGCAAGCACTCCGGCGTCGACCTGTCCTACTTCGACCAGACGAAGCAGGAGCGCTGGGTGCCCTACGTCATCGAGCCGGCCGCCGGCCTCACCCGGGCGGTGCTGGCGTTCCTGCTGGAGGCGTACGACGAGGACGAGGCGCCGAACACCAAGGGCGGCGTGGACAAGCGCACCGTGATGCGGTTCGACCCCCGGCTGGCCCCGGTCAAGGTGGCGGTGCTGCCGCTGTCCCGCAACGAGGCCCTCTCGCCGAAGGCGAAGGACCTGGCCGCCACGCTGCGCAAGCGCTGGGTGGTGGAGTTCGACGACTCGCAGGCGATCGGCCGCCGCTACCGCCGGCAGGACGAGATCGGCACCCCGTTCTGCGTGACCGTCGATTTCGACACTCTCGACGACAATGCGGTTACCGTGCGGAACCGGGACACCATGGCCCAGGAGCGGATCTCGCTGGACCAGGTCGAGCGCTACCTGATCGAGCGCCTGCCCGGCTGCTGAGCCACGCCCGGTCCGACGGCCCGGGCCGGGCCGAGCGCGGCGACCGGGTTCGCCGCCGCGGTGCGAGTGCGAGTTCGCTCACCATCGCGGCGGCGACCGGCCACCCACGCCGGCCCGGCGCGGCCGGCGTGGGATTCTTGGGTACGTGACCAGTCCCGCCGTTCCCGCCCTCGGCCCGCTCACCCTCGGGCGGCACCAGGTGTGGCCACCGGTGGTGCTCGCCCCGATGGCCGGCATCACCAATGTCGGCTTCCGTCAGCTCTGCCGGGAGCAGGGCGGCGGCATCTACGTCTGCGAGATGATCACCACCGTCGCGCTGGTGGAGCGGAACCCCAAGACGCTGCGGATGATCGCCTTCGGCGCCGACGAGCGGCCGCGCAGCCTCCAGCTCTACGGCACCGATCCCGAGATCACCGCCGCCGCGGTGCGGATCGTGGTCGAGAAGGACCTCGCCGACCACATCGACCTGAACTTCGGCTGCCCGGTCCCGAAGGTCACCCGCAGGGGCGGGGGCGCCGCGCTGCCCTGGCGGCGCCGGCTCTTCGCCCGGCTGGTGCGGGCCGCGGTGGACGCCGCGTCACCCGCCGGGGTGCCGGTCACGGTCAAGATGCGCAAGGGCATCGACGACGACCACCTGACGTACGTCGAGGCGGGGCTGGCCGCCCAGGACGCCGGCGTGGCCGCGGTGGCCCTGCACGGGCGTACGGCCGCGCAGCGCTACTCGGGCACCGCCGACTGGGACGCCATCGCCACCCTCAAGCAGGCGCTCGACGTGCCGGTGCTGGGCAACGGCGACATCTGGGAGGCCGACGACGCGCTGCGGATGGTGGCGCACACCGGCGTGGACGGGGTGGTGATCGGCCGGGGCTGCCTGGGCCGGCCGTGGCTCTTCGCCGACCTGGAGGCCGCCTTCGGCGGGCGCCCCGAGCGACGGCTGCCCACCCTCGGCGAGGTGGCCGGGACCATGCGCCGGCACGCCGAGCTGCTGGTCGAGCAGTTCAGCGCCGGGTCGCGTACCCCGGGGCGGGGCGAGCGGGACGGCTGCACCGACTTCCGCAAGCACGTCGCCTGGTACCTCAAGGGCTTCCCGGTCGGCAGCGAGCTGCGTCGCGAGCTGGCGATGATCGACAGCCTGGCCCAGCTCGACGACCTGCTCGGCAAGCTCGACCCGGCCGAGCCGTTCCCGGTCGCCACGCTGGGGCAGCCGCGCGGCCGGACCAACTCGCCGGGCAAGGTCTTCCTGCCCGACGGCTGGCTGGCCAGCCGGGACGACGACACCGTCCCCGAGGGCGCCGAGCTGGAAGACTCCGGCGGCTGAGACGAGGAAGGGCCGACCCCGGGTGGGTCCGGCCCTTCGGTTTGGTCGGTCAGCCAACCTCAGGAGGTGGCGTAACCGCGGGTGGCGATCCAGTCGGCCAGGTTGTCCACGCTCATCCGGTAGGAGGCGGTGTCCGGGTTGGCCGAGTCGGC
>NZ_JBSWCE010000029.1:0-106668 GCF_056780015.1 Micromonospora sp. R311 | reverse complement strand
CAACAAGACCGGCGCACCCGTCACCCGGTCACTGATCGCCTACGACCACTGACCGGGATTCGGAACTACTCGTCTAGGAGGTAGGCAATGCTCGAGGTGCGCGGCCTGCGAAAGGTCTACGGCGGCCACGGCCGAACCGTCGAGGCTGTCCGAGACCTGACGTTCGAACTGAAGGCGGGGGAGCTGGCCTGCCTGGTCGGCCCGTCCGGCTGCGGCAAGACGACGTTGCTCAAATGCATCGCCGGCCTGCTGGCGCCAACGTCCGGTGAGGTGTCGGTGCACGGGCAGCGGGTCGCCGGGCCGCCGGCCGACATGGCGGTGGTGTTCCAGGAATACGGACGTAGCCTGTACCCGTGGATGACGGTGGGAGCGAACGTCGAGCTTCCGCTGAAGGAGAAGCGGCTTGTTCGTGCCCGACGACGTCAGCTCGTCACGGAGTCGCTAGCAGCGGTGGGCCTGCACGACGTCGAGAACGCGTACCCCTGGCAGCTGTCGGGTGGAATGCAGCAGCGTGTCGCGATCGCACGGGCGTTGGCCTACGAACCGCAGGTGCTGCTGATGGACGAGCCGTTCGCTGCGGTCGACGCCCAGACCAGGGCGGATCTCGAGGACCTTGTCCGCTCGGTGTGGCAGCAGTTCGGAATCACGCTTCTTTTCGTCACCCATGACATCGACGAGGCGGTCTACCTCGGAGAGCGGGTTATCGTGTTGTCCGCCTCGCCCACGGTAGTGCAACACCAGGTGACGGTTGACCTGCCCATCGAACGTGACCAGTTGGCGACCCGGTCACTGGCGCGGTTCGCCGAATTGCGCGCCGAGATCTACCAGCAGATCCACCAGGCCAAGGCAGCGAGCACAGCGGACCGTCTTGCAGCAGAGGCGCTCGCCTGAGGTCAAGGAGCCGGGAGGGTTCCCCCTCCCGGCTCCGAAAGACCGCGCGTAACAGCTCCCTTACCCAGCTCTTGTCATCCTGGCCGCCGAACGCCGGACCCAGGCGCTGTAAGACGATGGTCTACCTCCTGATCAAGGAGCCGCACCTCACGTCCGAACACTCGGCTGCCGCCATTGCTACCGAGACCGCCCCACGACCGGGACGGTCATTCACTCCTCAGATCCCTCGCATGCATCAGCCGCAGATGTCCGGCGTGGACGGCATGGAAAGCTGCCTGTCCGCAACGGGCCTGACCACCGGCGAGATCCGGGGTCTGTCTGGCCGAGGTCGATGGCGCTGACGTGTCGCGGTAGGGCATCTGCACGATCACCGATGAGGTCGTCGAGGGCGCTGTGCCGAGTTCACCGATGCATGGCGCGACAGGTGCAGGTACCCGGCGACAGTCAGGTCGTGGGAACAGGCGTGGCTGAGTTCGTGCCGTTTTTCGCGTTCGATGCCGAGATCCGTACCCTCGTCCTCGGCTCCACCAACGCCATCGAGTCCGTTAACGCCCGTGTCCGCCGCGCCGTCCGAGCCCGCGGCAACTTGCCAGCAGACAAGATAGCGTGAGGTCAACTCATCGGCCCTGTCCGTCGAAACGGGTCAACACCAGAGCGTTATGACCGCGCTCCGCGGCCACCCTCGGACTTCCCTCCCGCCTCGTCTGTCACCGGCGTCGATGTGACCGAGGACCAGGGTTCAGGGCTCGGCTCCGGTAAACGCCCAGACGTTGACCAGCAGTGCCGCGCCCACGACGGCGGCCAGCGGGACGGCCGTGCCGCCGCCGAGGAACAACATGCCGCATATTCCGCCGAAGGCTGCTCCTACCAGGGCGAAGCCCGCGGCGCGCCACCACCATGGCCGAGCCCGGGGCAGCGACGCCCCGGCCGGGAGGATGACGAGGTCGTCAAGCGTGTCACTGACATCGGCTCGTTCCTCCAGCACCACTCGCTTCGGCGGCCGGTGTCGTAGCCGGCCGATGGGCACCAGCCGCACCTGGCCCGGCAGTTCGATGACCACCCGGCGCTTCGACGAGACGTCACCGTGGACCGTGACGGGAACGGTGCCGCTTACCGAGTCCACGACCGGGTGCCACATGACCCGCTGCCAGCGGTCGGGACCGTGGCGTCTGTCCTTCGCGAGCGCGATCCAGGTGCTGTTGCCGACCGAGATCGGCGGGCCGTCCGGTCTGTCGCCCGCGAGCACTGACGCCACCATGGGAGAACTCGACCGGCCCGCGGCGCGTCGGAACAGGAAGCCGCGTAGCGCCCAGGCCAGCACGACGAGTACGGTCACGAAGCCCGCGATCAGGATCGGAACCAACAGGTCGTCCTCGGCGCTGGTCTCGTCCGGGTCGGCTGGGAAGCCGCGGGGTTCGGGTTCGGCCGGGTCGTACGCGACCGGAAACGGCCGGCCCTTCGTGTACCGGTCGGTGTCGTAGATCCCGAAGCGCTGCACGTGTTCCCGGCCCGCCTGGTCCACCCATCGGACACGGATGTCGTCGAGGTCCCCGATGCCGTCCTCGACGACGATGCCCTCGACCACCGCGGTGGCTCGTTCCTGCGCGCTGGCGTACCGGTACGCCTGCCAGGCGAGGACAGTCCCGAGGACGGCGAACGCGAGCATGGTGGCGGCGAGCGCCAGCAGCGCGACGCGCAGAACCGGCCGTTGTCGATTCAACACACGGCCCGCTCGGTGAAGTGCGGGAGCAGTTCCCTGATCCGGGTCGGGTCGCCGCTGTCGATGGCGTGCTCCACCAGTTCCTCGACGTCGAGCAGCGCACCGGCGGGGCCGACCAACACGCTCGCTGTCCACCGGCTGGCACGTGCCCACCCGGCCTCCAGGAGCGTCCCACTGATCACACGGTCGAGGTAGCCGACCAGAACGGCGCGTGCGGCGGCGGCCCGCATCGGTGGTGGCAGCTTCCCCGTCTCCCGGTCGAGCGCCCGAGCCAGTTGCATCCAGGTGCCGTCCGCCACCGCATCGGCTGCGGCGGCCATCGCTGCGCGTACCGAATCCTGACCTGTCACCTGTACGAGACACGACGCGACCTCCCGCGTGCTCGCTTCGAAGCGTTCCGGGGCGAGGTCGAGGAGACGAACCGGCCGAAGCTCGTCCGGAACCTCCTGCGCGCTGACGGGGTTCCGCACGCACCGTCGCTCAAGCGTGTCGGCGTCCCGCAGGGGCACCGGCGTGCTCGCGTCCCAGCCGAGGCCGAGGTGCTCGGGTAGCGCGGCGAGACGGACGGCCAGCGGAGGCTCGATCGCGATGCCCATCGGGTCCTCCTCGTCGGCGACAGCAGCAGCGGCCAGGCGGGGCGCGACGTACGGGTCGGCGAGTGCCGCGTCGAGGGCTTCGTACAGGTCCTCCGGGTAGCTTCCGTCCTCGCCCAGCACCTCCGTCCAGGTGTCACCGAGCACGTGGAAGGCCGCGTCGACGATGCCAACCTCGACGAGGACACCGCGCACGGCCGGCGTGCCGGCAACCGCGGCGGCATCGGCATCCGCAGCCAAGGCCAGCGGCCAGATGTGAGCCTGGCTCGCCCGCAGCAACCGCTCAACCAGGGCGGCCGGCGCCCGGAAGCGGTCCTCGAGGCTGGCTACCAGGGATCCCCGCGCCCGACGCAGCAGTTGGGTCCGCCGGTCCCCGGCATGCTGTTCGTCAGCGAACTCGCGCGCCACGACGGCGGCGAGCTCGGCAGCGGTGAGCCGGCGCACCAGCGGCAAACCCAGGAATAGGGTGAAGGTGCGGAATCCCGACGTCCTGGTGGGCAGGAGAGCGACATCCGGCTCGGCCACGATCCGCACGAGCAGCGGAAAGCGGAAGCCGAGGCCCTCGGCAACCTGCCGCACCAGGGTAGTCAGCTCAGGCTCATCGGCCGGACGCACGGCGTGACCGGTGAGTCGTGGCCGGTGCGTCACCAGGGGGATCACCGTGAACGCGAGTACGGGGAGCACGATCCACGCGAACGGCACCCAGGCGCGGAAGACCACCACAGCGGCGAGCACCGCCATACCGATGAGGAGGACGGCCGGATGCGCAAGGGCGGTCATGGCCGCGATGAACACCCAGTCGCGCACGGCAGACGGGCCAGCGGTGGTAGGGCTCGCGGTTGTTCCCATCTCACCCCTTGCCTTCATGGGGCGTCGAGAATACGCGGCCCGCCGCCATCGGTAAAAGGCCGCTGAGGGGCGCTCTCATCGCCTTTCAAAGCGGACCGGAGGCGGTGTGCACTGCGGGGGCCCACGCGGCCAACCGGGCCAGGCTCGTTTGTCCGGCCGACCATCTCAATGGGCAGCCGACACAGTACGGCGGGCCCCGGTAAGCAGTCGAGCGGTCATGGCGAGGGCCTCGGCGCAGGTGCTCGCCCGTCCGCATCCGTCGCTCGCGCGTCCGGAGCAGCCATGATGTGTTGGCGCAGCGCCGCGATCTCCGCCCGCAACGCCGCAACGTCCGCACTCGTCGCCGCGGTCGGCTGGTCGGAGGCTGCGGAGACCCGCTCCACGATCCAGGTCGCCAGCGAACCCGTGACGAAACCGATCAGACCGATCCCACCGATCATCAACCCGAGCGCGACGAACCGTCCCATCGTGGTCACCGGGTAGTGGTCACCGTAGCCGACGGTGGTGATGGTGACCGTCGCCCACCAGAGAGCCTCGTCGAACGACGTGATGTTCGCGTCGGGCCCCGACCGCTCGGCGTCCAGCGCCGCCAGCGCGGACACCAGCACGAGCAGCGCGGTGGTGGTGGCGACGTAGACAGCGAGCCGGCCCCGCGCCCAGACCTCCGTGCGCCGGCTGATCGTCAACACCACCATGACCAGCCGTACGGCGCGCAACGGCCGGAGCACCGGAAGCACCAGGACGGCAAGGTCGAACAGATGGCCACGCAGGAACCGACGCCGGTCGGTGGCCAGCTTGAGGCGCACCAACATGTCGACCCAGAAAAGCAGCCAGATCACGACGGACGTCACGGCGCACACGTCCCGCCACACCGGCGCCAGATCAGGACGCAGGATCGGCGCCGCGTACACCGCCAGGAAGACCACCGACAACACCGTCAGCGGCAGCGCGGTGAGCCGCTCCCAGTTCGCCGACCGGTCCACTCGCTGGACTGCTTCACCCTGCATCTTTAGCTCCGCCCGAAGATCCTGCCCGCTGCGCCGCGGCAGTGGTCACCCACCCGGCTCCGGCGAGGGTAGGTTGAGCAGGCCCGACGGTCCACCTGCTGATCTGCGGCGAACGACCACAGCAGTCGGCCGGCGCGACCGGCGCACAGAACGTTGAAATCGAGAAGCCGCAGGTCAACCGGCCTTCGGACACGGACAGGGCACCGTCTTAGGAAACCGTTGCTCTATCCCCTGAGCTACGAGGGCGCGAGGCCTCAGCGTACCTGGCAGCCGATGCGCCGGAGCGTCCAGGAGTGCCCCCTGCCGCCCCCACCCACCGGCGCTTTCCTCCGTCGCGTCGACGATGCCGTACGTCCCGGGGCGGGTGGCAGGGCCGCACGGCGATGGCCCGGCGGTCGTTCGCTCAGCCCCGGACGGGACGGGTCGCCCGGGCGTAGGACCAGCTCGTCGCGGTCAACAGTCCAAGCACGACGATCCCGAGCAGGCCGTGCTGCCACTGCCAGCCCACGCCGAGGCCGACGAACCCGTCCGCGGCCATGACGACCGCGCCGGCACCGGCCGAGGCCATCGCGCCGGCGAGCGCCAGCAGCATCAGCACCCGGGGCACCCGGCGCCCCAGGCTGGTCACCGTGGCCAGGGCGAGCAGGGCGCCCAGCAGGCCGGTCGCGACCGCGAGCCACTGCGCCAGGGCCACGTCCATCATGTCGCGGGCGTAGCGCTCGTGCTCCTCTACCGGCACCACCGGTCCACCCGGGAACCCCAGTCTGCCCTGGGCCGCGAAGACGGCCTTGCCGGCGGCGTAGCCGAGGAACAGCACGGCCATCGCGTACCCGGGCCAGCGCACCTGCCGATCGGATCTGGTTGCCATGCCCCGACCGTAGGCGGCGGGTGGCCGGCGACCGTCCCGCCGCGGAGGGATCCCGCTCCCCGAGCGGAGGGAGACCGCAGGGGTGGCGGCGACGACCCGGGCGCCGGTGCTGGACCGGGCGGGGTTGGCGGCCATCCAGGGCTACCGCCGATGGCTGTCGCCGCACTGGCCCGGCCGGTGCCGGTTCACGCCGACCTGCGGAGCGTGCGCGTTGACGGCGGCGCAGCGGTACGGGCTGGCGGTGGGGTGGCCGGATCGCCGTCTCCCGCCCGCACCGCTCGGCCACCGGGTTTGCTCCGGACGAGCCCGGGAAGCCAGCGGATTCGACGGCGTGGGCAGCGCCTCGCGCCGTGCTCGAGAGGGAGGTTGACATGGCTGACCGTACCCAGCTTCACGACCTGCGTCAGCAAGCCCACAACGCGGGTATTCAGGGCAACTCGAAGATGACCGAGGGCCAGCTGCGCAATGCCCTGAAGAAGGTCGAAAAGGGCACCGACCCGCAGACCGCCAAGCGGCAGGCCCGCAGCTGACGCGCGCACGGCGGCGCCAGCACCCGTCCGGGCGCTGGCGCCGTCGGCGTTCCGGATCCGCCGGTGGCCGAGCGTTCGGTCAGCTCATGCTGGCGAGGAGGTCCCGGCACGCCTGCTCACAGGCCCGGCAGGCGTCGGCACAGATCCGGCAGTGCTCGTGCTTGTCCGCGTGGCGGGCGCACTCGTCGCCGCAGGACCGGCAGGCCGTCGCGCACGCCTCCAGCAGACTCCGGCTGATGTTGGCGTCGTAGCCGGTGTGCCGGGAGAGCACCCGGGACGTGGTGGTGCAGATGTCCGCGCAGTCCAGATCCGTCCGGATGCACTTGGTCAGCTCGCTCACCATGTCCTCGCTGAGGCAGGCGTCGGCGCAGGCGGTACAGGCCTGGGCGCAGGCGTTGAGCGCGTCGATCGCCGCCGCCAGCTTCGCCCGGTCCAGGTTGATCGACTTCGGGTACGCCTCCAGCATGGGCTTGGTGGTGCTGGGTATGGACACGATGGTCTCCTCTCGTGGCTCGTCCTGTCGCCCTACCCGCCGGCCCGGCGGCCATGCCCGGCGGCGCGCCCCGCCCGCCGCTCGGCCGGCCCCAGCCGCCGTCCGGTCCCCGCGGCCGGATGAGCTGCTTGCCATCGCGCAACGGTCGCGCCCGGGCGCATCCCCCGTATCCTGCCCGTATGCGGCCTGGGCAGGGGGAAGGCGCCGACCTGACGGACGGCGCGCCGGTGGCGAACCGGTCGGTGCCGCTGTGGGCGCGTGCGTTCACCGCCGAGACGGCGACCGAGGTACGCCACGCGCTGACCCGCCACGTCACGGAGGCGGGACTCGCCGGTGACGACGCCGAGGACTTCGTCCTGGCCGTGCACGAGCTGGTGACCAACGCGGTGCGGCACGGCGGCGGGTCGGGCCGGGTCGAGCTGCTCCGCCAGGACGACGCGCTGGTGTGCGAGGTGCACGACCACGGCGTCGGCACGGACGCCGACGCGGTGCAGCTGCCCGCGGCGGACGTGCCCGGTGGGCGCGGCCTGTGGCTGGCCCGCGAGCTGACCGGCGCGCTGATGCTGACCCGGCGTCCGGACGGCCTGACCGCCACGGTGAGCGTCTGCCTGACCGTCGAGGACCGGTCCGCGTCACCGACGACGCCGGCCAACGCCGACCCGGCGGGCCCGCCGCACCCCTGACCGTCCGCCCGGGCGGCGGCCGCCGGGGATTGCGCACCGTCCCGGCGGGTAGGTGCCGCCGTGACCGACTGGGAAACCGTGTTCCGCCCGGACACGCCGCTGCCGGAGATCTTCGCCCGGGGCAGTGTGATGTACCTGTCGCTGTTCGTCCTGCTCCGGGTCATTCTCAAGCGGGAGAGCGGCACCACCGGCGTCACCAACCTGCTGGTCATCGTGCTGCTCGCCGACGCCGCGCAGAACGGCATGTCGGACGACTACCGCTCCGTCACCGACGGGGTGCTCCTGGTCGCGGTGATCATCGGCTGGTCGTACCTGCTCGACGCGCTGGCCTACCGGTGGCCGCTGGCGGCCCGGCTGATCCGGCCCAGCTCGCTGGTGCTGGTGCGGGACGGGCGGATCCTGCGCCACAACCTGCGCCGGGAGTTCATCACCGACGAGGAGCTCCGCGCCGAGCTGCGGGAACAGGGCATCGCCGAGCTCAGCGAGGTACGCGAGGTCCGGATGGAGCCCGACGGCCAGTTCAGCGTCATCACCGCCACCGGTCACAAGCCGCAGAAGAAGCCGGGCCGACGCCGCGCGATGTGAGGCCTCCGTCAGCCGGCGCGGCGGGCGCGCTCCCCGGCGACCAGTTCCCGGGTGGCCGGGGCGACCTCGGCCGCGAACCGCTGGATGGTGGCGGCGTCGTCGGCGGCGAGGATGAAGGCGCTGACACCGTGGTCGAGGGTCAGCCCGGCGAGGTCCTCCGCCCACTGCTCCGGCGGCCCGTCGAGCAGCGCCCGTCCGGTCTCGGCGAACCGTCCCGCGATGTTGAGCAGCCGGCGTACCGCCGCGGGCTCGCGGCCGGCGGCGGCGGCGCTGTCGTCGATGGCCCGGTTCATCTCGACCAGGTCGGCCGGCCCACCCGGCAGGTACGCCAGGCTGGGCAGCCAGCCGTCCGCGAGCCGCCCGGTCAGCCGCAGCATCCGCGGCTTGTACGCGCCCACCCAGACGCCGATCCGGTGGGCCGGCGCCGGTCCCCGCTTGGCACCGTTGACCTGGTAGTACTCCCCCTTGACCCGGACCGCGCCGGGCTGGTCCGCGGCCCAGATCCCACGGATGACCTCGATCGCCTCGCCCAGCGCGCCGATCGCCTCACCCGGCCCGAGTCGCCGGCCGCCCATCGCCTCGATGGCCTCCCAGAACGCGCCCGCCCCGATGCCGAGCTCGAACCGGCCGCCGCTGAGCAGGTCGAGGCTCGCGGCGCTGCGGGCGAGCACCGCCGGCTGGCGCAACGGCAGGTTGATCACGTTGCCGCTGAGCCGGACCCGCTCGGTCCGCGCGGCCACGTAGCTCAGCAGGGTCCAGGTGTCGTGGAACCGGGGCTGGTACGGGTGGTCCTGGAAGGTGACCAGGTCGAGCCCGGCCCGGTCGGCCACCACGGCGAGGTCGACGGCCTGGTGGGCGGGGTGCGCGGTGGGCGTGATGAAGGTGCCGAACATCAACTCGTGCCCGTAGTCGGTCATGACGCCATCCTCGCGCGCGGACCGGTCGCGGCGGGCCGGCATGCCGCGGGGACCCGGCGCACCGGCGCCCGCGCGCTCCGCCGGCCCGCGCCCGCCTCCCACCCCCGCCCGGCGGCGGGTTTCGCCCGGGCGGCGCCGGGAAGTCGCCCCGGAACCTGCAGCGGGCACCCGGAGGGATCACCATGCGGATGGGGCAGGACGGTGGAGGACCGAAGGCACCGGCGGGTGGGTGGCCGGACGGTACGGCGTGAACGGCCCGGTCGGCGACGAGCCGGTCGGCGTGCTGGAACTGGTGCACACGTTCACCGGGCCGATGCCGACCGGGGTGACGGTCTCGCACACCGGCCGGATCTTCGTGAACTTCCCGAAGTGGGGCGACGAGGTCCCGGCCACCGTGGTGGAGTTGCGCGGCGGGCAGGAGGTGCCCTTCCCCGACCAGCAATGGAACAGCCCGGCGGGGACCGCCGACGCCGAGGCGTTCGTCTCGGTGCAGAGCGTGGTGGTCGATCCGGCCGACCGGCTCTGGGTGCTCGACACCGGCAGCCCGATGTTCCAGCCGACCGAGCCGGGCGGACCGAAGCTGGTCCGGGTGGACCTGGACACCGACACCGTCGCCCAGGTGATCACCTTCCCGGCGGACGTGGCGCTGCCGACCACCTACCTGAACGACGTGCGCTTCGACCTGCGCCGTGGGGACGGCGGCGTCGCGTACATCACCGACTCGTCGGACTCCGGCCCGAACGGGATCATCGTGGTGGACCTGGCCAGCGGCGCGTCCTGGCGGCGGCTGCACGAGCACCCCTCCACGAAGGCGGAACCGCTGGCGACGTTCCGGCCGGTGGTCGAGGGCCGGCCGTTCCTGCAACGGCCGCCCGGCGGCCCGCCGACGCCGGTGGCGATGGGCTCGGACGGCATCGCGATCTCGGCCGACGGCTCCCGTCTGCACTACTGCCCGCTCGCGTCCCGCCGCTGGTACAGCGTGGCGACCGACGCCCTGGTCGACCGCACGCTCCCGGACGCCGACGTCGCCGCGACCGTGGTGGACGAGGGCGACAAGGGCGGCGGCTCGGACGGTCTGGAGACCGACGACGCCGGGCGGTTCTACCTCACCTCCTACGAGCACAACGCGGTGCTGCGCCGCCGCCCGGACGGCGGGTACGAGACGCTCGTGCACGACCCCCGGCTGCTCTGGCCGGACACCATGTCGGTGGCCGGCGACGGGTACCTGTACGTCACGGCCAACCAGTTGCACCGGCAGCCCCCGTACCAGGGCGGCCAGGATCTGCGCCGCAGGCCGTACGCGCTGTTCCGCACCCGGATCGACGCCGGACCGGTCCGGCTGCGGTGAGCCTCGCCGGCGCGCCGCCGGCGCCCGCCACCCGTCCGGGCCGTCCGCGCACCGATGGCCGTCGTCCACGGTCGGCCTAGACTGGGCGGCGTGGGGCGACCAGCATGATCGTGAAGGAGCGGCCGGCCGGGCCGTACGGTCACGTGTGCTGGGCCTACGACGATCCCGCGGCCTTCCGCGCGTACGCCGAGGCGTACCTCGCCGAGGGCCTCGCGGCCGGCGAGCGGGTCTGGTACGTCACCCGCGACGAGCCGCAGTCCGCGCTGGCGCGGCTGCGCCGCAACCGGGGGATCGCCGACGCGCTGGGCCGCGGCGCCGCCGAGGTCGTCGCGCTCGACTCGACCTACGCCAGCGGCCGCACCGTGGACGCGGCGGCCCAGGTGGCCGCCTACGCCGCCGCCACCGACCGGGCACTGGCCGCCGGCCACACCGGGCTGCGCGTGGTCGCCGAGGCCACCCCGCTGGTGCGCACCCCGGCTCAGCTCGACGCGTTCGCCCGCTACGAGCACCAGATCGACCGCTACATGCGCACCCGACCGTTCCGGGCGATGTGCGCCTACCATCGGCCCGAGCTGGGTGACCGGGCGGTCGCCGAGCTGGCCTGCCTGCACCCCGAGAGCAACGTCGAGGACCTGCTGTTCCAGCTGTACGCGGCCGCCCCGCGCGACGGGCACGCCGCCCTCGTCGGTGAGCTGGACCCGTCCCAGCACGAGCTGTTCGGCACCGCCCTGGAACGGGCCGACCTGCGCCCGACCGACGGTGAGCTGGTGCTGCGCGCGACCGGCCTGCGGTTCATGGACCACCGCTCGCTGGTGCACCTCGACGAGTACGCGCACCGCCGCACCGCGACGGCGGTGCTGCGGACCCCGCGCCCGGCCGTGGCCCGGCTGGCCGGGCTGCTGGACCTGGCCCACCTGCGGGTGGAGGTGACCCGGTGAGGACCGGAGCCGCCGCCGGCCACCAGGGCTACTACCACGAGGCCGTCCGCTACGACACCGACGACGAGTTGCTCGCCGTCGTGCTGCCCTTCCTGGTCGGCGGCGTCGAGGCGGGCGAGCCGACCTTCGTCGCCCTCGGCGCGCGCACCGGCGGGCTGGTCCGGTCGGCGTTGCCCCCCGGGCTGAAGGTCGAGTTCCTGCCCGGCGGCGACGTGTACGCCCGGCCGACCGCCGCGATCCGGTCCTACCGACGGCTGCTGGCCGAGCAGGTGGCCGACGGCGCCGGCCAGATCCGGATCATCGGCGAGCTGCCGCGGACCGCGTTCGGCGCGACGTGGGACTGGTGGGCCCGGTACGAGGCGGCGATCAACCACGCGTACGACGAGTTCCCGCTCTGGAGCATGTGCGCGTACGACACCCGTATCACCCCGGCGTCGGTGCTGGCCGACGTCGCCCGGACCCACCCCCGGTTCGCCGCGCCCGACGGGCGGCACGTGCCCAGCGGGGCGTACACCCCGCCGGCCGCCTACCTGCTGGAGAACCGTCCGGTGACGCCGGACCCGCTCCAGGCGGGGCCGCCGGCCGTCGAGCTGGCCGACCCCACGGCGGCCCGCGCCCGCGCCGCCGTGCACGCCGTCGACCAGGGCCGGTTGCCGGCGGACGACCTCGAGGACCTGGTGGTCGCGGTGAGCGAGACGGTCACCAACGCCCAGCGCCACGGCGTTCCCCCGGTCCGGGTCCGGATCTGGCCGGGCGACGACCGGATCGTGGTGACCGTCAGCGACGGCGGTACCGGGCCCCGGGACCCGTTCGCCGGGCTGCTGCCGACCGGCGACGGCGGCCCGGGCGGGCTCGGGCTCTGGATCACCTACCAGTCCTGCAACCACGTGACCGTGCACCGGGACGGTACCGGCTTCACCCTGCGACTGACCGCCGGCAACCCGCACCACGGCGGCTGACCCCCGTCGCGAAGCAGCGCCGAAACGATCGGGCGGGTGTGCGCGTCGATTCCGGGGGTAGAGGCTCCGACATGCTGCTCCGTGCCGTACCGCAGGGTCTGCTCGCCGGTCTCGTCGGGGCGGCGGTGATGACCGCCGGGGAGAAGCTGGAACAGCGGGTCACCGGCCGGCCCGACTCGTACGTCCCGGCCCGGACACTGGAACGGCTGACGGGGCTGCCGGAGCGTCCCCGCGAACAGCCGCCCGGGCTGAACCTGCTCATGCACTACGGTCAGGGCGCGCTGCTGGGTGTGCTGCGGGCGGTGATGGCCAATGCCGGGCTGCGCGGCCCGGTCGCCTCCGGGATGTTCACCGTGATCCGGCTGACCAGCGACCAGATTCTGGAGAACGCGACCGGCACCGGCGCGCCGCCGCAGACCTGGCCACGCCGGGAACTCGTGATCGACGTGCTGCACAAGACCGTCTACGCGCTCGCGGCCGGCATGGTGGCCGACGTCCTGGCGGCGCGGCACGGCCCCGCCCCCGGCCAGCGTCACGCCGCGGTGCGCCCCGGCCGGCACAGCGACGTCGGCCCGCTTCCCCGGACCGCCTGAGCGGGCGCCGTCGGGCGGCCGGCGCGCCGGCGGTACCAGCCGGCGAAGAGGGCGGTGGCCAGCAGCAGCTCGGCCAGGTCACCCCCGTGGTACATCAGCCGGGCCGCGGCCCGCAGCGCGTCGACGTCCCGGTCGTCCAGGCCCGGCGGCAGGGTGGCGGCGTGCGCGTAGAGGTACTTGGCGAGCACGGAGTGCCCGGCCGCCGCGCCGAGCAGGGCGCCGACCCGCACGGCCAGTCCCGGCCGGCGGGGTGCCGGGTCGGGTCCGGCGATCGCCCAGGCGAGCAGGTAGCCGGCGGCGAGGTAGTGCCCGTGCAGCCCGAGATGCAGCCAGGTGTGCCGCTCGGCCGCCGCGTAGAGCGGGGTGAGCAGCACCAGGGCGAGCCCGCCGGTGCTGATCAGCGCGGCCGTCACCGGGTGGCCGAGCAGGTGCGGCGGCCGGGACCGCAGCACCCGGCCCACCGCCCGGCGTGCCCGGGGCGGGGCGACCCGCAGCAGCAGCGTCACCGGGGCGCCCAGCACCAGCGCGAGCGGGGCGAACATGCCCAGCAGCAGGTGCTGCGCCGCGTGGGCGCGCGGACCGCCGCCCGCCACCGGGCCGAGGGCGACCGCCAGCAGCGCGCAGCCGGCCAGCCAGGCGACCGTACGCCGGCGGCGCCAGCCCCGCCGGTCCCGGCCGACCGCGTAGAGGTAGCCGGCGGCGAGCAGGGCGACCGCGGCGAGCGGCAGCACCTCCGCGCCGGACCCGGCGGGCTGGGGCGTCGTCACCGGACCCGGACCGGCCGCGCCCGCCGGAGCACCACGGCGCCGAGCAGCAGCAGCACCACGGCGGCGGCGTTCCACACCAGGTCGTACGGGAGCAGGTGCACCCCGTACCGGATCTGGTGCAGCCGCAGCACCTTGTGGTCGACGATCCCGTCGAAGAGCTGGAACGCCCCGGCTCCCAGCAGGAACCCGCCCCACGCGGCGCGGCCGACCAGGACGCCCCGGCGGCGCAGGTCGGCGTACCAGAAGAAGCCGCCGACCAGGGCGAGCAGCTCGGCCGCGTGCAGCAGCCCGTCGGAGAGCAGCGCGACCGACGGGGTGGACCGGTCGTAGAAGTGGTGCCAGCCGAGCAGCTGGTGGAACACGATCTCGTCGACGGCGGCCATCACCGCGACGCCGATCAGCGCGCCGGCTCCCGCCGACCGGCGGTCGACGTTCACCGCGGTTCCGCCATCACTGACCTCGCCTACCTCGGGTGTGTCCTCCCCTACCCGGAAACCGCCGAGGCATGCCGCCTCGGGGCGTGGTGTCGGTGCCGGGCGGCCGGCCGGGCGATCCTCGCCGGCGCCCGGAACCACCCCGGCCCGGGGCGCGGCGGGTGCGGTCAGTTGCCCTGCCGCTGCTGGCAGGGCACGCAGAAGCGGGCCCAGGGCAGGATCTCCAGGCGGGCCAGGGGGATCTCTTCCCCGCACCGCTCGCACAGGCCGTAGCTGCCCTCGGACATCCGCCGCAGCGCCTGCGCCGTGTCGGCGACCCCCTGGCGGGCGGTCTCCATCAGGCCGCGCAGCGTGTCGGGGTCGTGGCCGCCCCGCTCGGGCTCCCGGCTGTGGATGGTCAGTTCCGCTAGCTGGTCGGTGTGGCTCTGGAACTGCCGTTCCAGGAGTTCGCGCAGGGCCTCGGTGCGGTTGCGGACGGTGTCCGTCATGATCGTGTCTTCCTTCCGGTGGTGCGCGGGACCCCCGGAACTGCCGGGGTGAGCCGCGGGGTGGATGTGGGGCGGCCGCCGCGCCGGGCGGCCCGCGGGTGGGATCGGGTACGAAGGGGCCGGGAGCTTCCGGGCCGGGAGAGGACTGCGCGTCGGCCGCCGCGGCACAGCGCGGCGGCCGGGAAGGGCTGGTCGTCCGGCGGAGCGTCAGGTCCCGGATCGTCGAGGCGATCCCGTGGCCCCGGTCGGCGGACACCCGGCCGGGCCGGCGATCAGGCTCCTCCGGGGGCCGGCGGTCGGCACCGGCGGTCGACCGGGTGGCGAGGGTGGCACCGCCATCGCGCTGGTCGTCATCACCGCCTCCTCGCCGGTCGGGAACACCTCGGACCTCCAGAGTCGGCCGAAATCGGCGGCCGGACAGTGCCCACGGCCGGCCAACAACCCGCCCCGAGGTTGCCGGCCGCCGGACAGGTCGCCCTCCTGCCGTTCAGGACGCGGGGCCGGGCAGCGGCTGCGCCGGCCAGTCCAGCGCCCGGGCGCCGAAGACCGCGGCCTGGAGGGTGAACCGGTCACCGGCGTTGGTCGGGTCGTGGCCGGTGAGCGACCTGACCCGGGTCAGCCGGTAGGTCACCGTACGGACCGACACGTGCAGCCGGCGGGCCGCCTCGGTGGCGACCCCACCGGTGGCGAAGTACGCGTCCAGCGTGTCCAGCAGTGGCTCCGCGCCGCCCCGGCTGCGGCCCAGCGGGCTGAGCACCGCCCGTACCAGGTCGACCATGGCCGGCTGGTCACGCAGCAGGACCCGGTAGATGAGCAGGTCGTGGGCGTCGACGACGGCGGTGTCGGCGTGCAGCCGCTGCGCCATGGTGAGCGCCTCACGGGCCTCCTCGTAGGAGCGGGCGATGCCGTACAGGCCCGGGTGGGGGCGGCCGACCGCCACCTGCCAGGGGCGGCCGCGCGGCAGCCGGTCCAGCTCGGCGTGCATCAACCGGCCCAGGTCGGCGGCCGGGGCACCACCCCCGGCCGCCCGGTCGGCGGCCACCGCGTCGGCGGGGGCGATCACCACGAGCAGTCCCTCCTTGGTGGCGACCAGCACGTCCCGGTCGCCCAGCCGGTCGAAGATCACCGCCTCCAGGGCGCTGATCGCCGCGTCCGTGTCGGGCAGCCGCCGGCGGGGCGCGGCCAGCGCCACCTGGTGCACCCGCGCCAGGTCCAGCCCGAACGGCTCGGCGCGCTCCACCAGGCCGCCGAGGTCCGAGTCGCCACGCAGCAGGTCGTCGACGAGTTCCCGGCGCAGCGCCTCCTCCCGCCGGACCAGTTCCCGGCGGGCCACCGCGAAGCCCTCGGCCAGGGTCGCCACCGCGGCGTCGACCACGTGCAGCACCGCCTCGGCCGCCGCCCGCACCACCTCGCTGTCGGTGGCGTGCGCCAGCTGCGGCGACTCCTGCCACAGCCGCCGCGCCGCCGACAGGTACAGCTGCACCGCCCGACCCGCCGACACGCCCTGCTCGGCGGCCCGCCGGCCCAGCGCGCCGACCGCGTCGAGTTCACCGCGCCGGGGACGCCGCCCGGTCACCGCCGCCTCGGCGAGCAGCGGCAGGTAGTCGCCGAGCAGCTCCACCGGCACCCCGCCGGCGTCCGCGCTGGCGCCCCGCGCCACCTCCGCCAGCCAGGCGTCGTCGCGACCCGCGCCGGCGTACCGTCCCGGGCCGGGCCGCCGGACTGCGCCGGTCATCCACCGACTCCCTCGGACCTGGTCTCGACGCCCACCGCCGATCCGGACACCCTAACCCGGCGCCCGCCCGGGCTCCCGGAGGAAGCGGGCCGGGCTCAGCGCCGGGCCAGCCGGCGGGCCAGGGTGACGCGCAGCTCGTCCATGCCGGCGCCGGTGAGCGCCGAGACCGCGACCGCGCCGTGGTGCACCCGCAGCAGCGCGTCGAGCCACTCCACCGGAGTCACGTCGATCTTGTTGAGGACCAGCAGCTCCGGCACGTCACCGGCGCCGATCTCGTGCAGCACCCCGTGCACGGTGGTGATCTGGTCCAGGGCGTCCGGCGCCGAGGCGTCCACCACGTGCAGGGCCAGGTCGGCCCGGCTGACCTCCTCCAGCGTCGAGCGGAACGCGTCGACCAGCTGGTGCGGCAGGTGCCGGACGAAACCGACCGTGTCGGTGACGGTGAACAGCACGTCGTCGGCGCGTACCCGGCGCACCGTCGGGTCGAGGGTGGCGAACAGCACGTCCTGCACCTGCGCGTCGGCGCCGGTGAGCCGATTGAGCAGAGCCGACTTGCCGGCGTTGGTGTAGCCGGTGATGGCCACCGAGGGCACCTGGTTGCGGGCCCGCCGCTCCCGGTTCCGGTCCCGGCGCCGGGCCAGCTCCGAGGCGTTGCGGCGCAGCCGGGTGGCGCGCTGGCGTAGCCGGCGCCGCTGCGTCTCCAGCCGCATCTCACCGGGACCACGCACACCCATGCCGGCGCCGCCGGCCATCCGGCCACCACCGACCCGGGACATCGAGCGCCCGTCGCCGCGCAGCCGCGGCAGCTGGTACGCGATCTGCGCCAGCTCCACCTGCACCCGGCCCTCGCTGGTGCGGGCGTGTTCGGCGAAGATGTCCAGGATCAGGGCGGTCCGGTCGACCACCCGCACCCCGACCCGCTCCTCCAGGTTGCGGACCTGACCGGGGGTCAGGTCGCCGTCGGCGATCACCAGTTCGGCGCCGGTCCGCTCGGCCAGCGCGGCCAGCTCGTCGACCTTGCCGGACCCGACGTAGGTGGCCGGGTCGGGGCGGGGCCGGTTCTGCACCACCTCGTCGACCACGGCCAGCCCGTCGGTGTCGGCGAGCCGGCGCAGCTCGGTCAGCGACACCGCGGTGCCCGGGCCGGTGTCCCCCGCCTCGTCCTCCCGGTGCACCGCGACGAGCAGCGCCGTCGGCCGTCGCGCCGCCGTGCCGGCGCCGTTGCCCAGCAACCACGATCCCGCCATCGCGTACCTCGCCTCGCTCGCGTCGGCCCTCGATCTACCCGGCGGCGGGCGAAGCATGCGACGGGCCGGTGTCGCCCGTCACGACCGACGGACGACGGCCCGGGCCCGGCGGTACGTTCGGCGGGCGGGCGACGGTCACCTCCGGGCACCCGGGCGACAGAGCGAGGGGGACGCGACCGTGCCGGACGCCGAGGAACTGGTCACCGACGCGGTGGCGGCGGCGCGCGGCACCGACGTACGGCTCGCCGAGCGGCAGCTGGACCGGCTGGTGGTCGGCGCCGGCGCCGCGGACGTCGACGCGGCCCTGCTCCGCCGCCTGGTCCACCGGGTCGGGCTGCTCGCGGCGCGCGGCTGGCAGCCGGTCGACCTGGCCCGGATCGCCACCCGCCGGCTCGGCGCGCGGCCGGCCCGGCTGGTGCGGGACGCGCTCGCCGCCCAGCGGCGTGACCACCCCGGGCCGGTGCCCGGGTGGTGGGATGCCCAGCTCGACGACCTCGGGGCGCGGGTGTGGTGGCCGGACGACGGCCACTACCTGGCCGGGTGGGCGGGCCGGGAAGGGCTGGACCGGATCACCGCGCTCCGGGAGGCGGTGGACGTGCTGGCGCTCGCCGAGGGGCTGCCCCCGATCGCCGTGCTCCGCCCGCCGCCCGGCGTGGCCGCCCCGCCGGGCGCGGGCCGCGGTCGCGGCGACGGCGCCTCCCGGATGCTCGACCGGGTCCGGGCGCTGCTGGCCAAGGCCGAGTCGACCACCTTCCCGGCCGAGGCCGAGGCGCTGACCGGCAAGGCCCAGGAGCTGATCGCCCGGCACAGCGTCGACCAGGCGCTGCTCGCCGCCGGCGCGGACCGCGACGACCTGCCCGGCGGGGTGCGGCTCGGCACCGACCCTCCGTACCCGGGCGCCAAGGCGCTGCTGGTGCAGGAGGTGGCGGCGGCCAACCGGTGCGAGGCGGTCTGGTCCGACGAGCTGGGCTTCACCACCGTGCTCGGCTGGCCGGCCGACCTGGAGGCGGTCGAGCTGCTCTACACCTCGCTGCTCGTGCAGGCCACCACCGCGATGCTGCGCGGCCGGGGCGAGCGCCGGACGAGCTCCGCCGGCCGGCGGACCCGGGGCTACGACGAGTCCTTCCTGAACGCCTTCGCCCTGCGGATCGGCGAGCGGCTGCGGGCCGCCACCGAGGCGGCGGACCGGCAGGCCGCCGACACCGCGGGGCCGGACCGGCTGCTGCCGGTGCTCGCCGCCCGCTCCGAGGCGGTGCGGGAACGCCTCGACACGCTCTTTCCGGGCGTCACCCGGCACCGGCTCGCCGTCCGCGACGCCGAGGGCTGGTCGTCCGGCACCTCCGCCGCCGACCGGGCGTCGCTGGACCCGGGCGGGCCGACCCGGGCGACCCGGCAGGTACGCGGCCGCCGGCGCTGACGCCGGAAATTTCTTCCCGCCGGCTGTCGGGTACCGGGGGGTCGGCTCCGACCTACCGGCGAGAAGCGCCACGATGGGCGCGGCACCGACGCGAGGAGCATCCGATGAAGTACATGCTGCTGATCTGGAACCGCCCGGGGTTCGCCGAGTCACTCTCCGAGCCGGAGCGCACCGCGCTCTTCGGCGAGGTGGACGAGATCATGAAGGAGCTGACCGAGTCCGGTGAGCTGGTCGGCGGGCAGGCGCTGGCCGACCCGTCGCAGACCCGTACGGTCCGGCTCGACGGGGACCGGCCGGAGGTCACCGACGGGCCGTTCATGGAGAGCAAGGAGCAGTTCGCCGGCTACCTGATGGTCGACTGCGACAGCCCCGAGCGGGCCGTCGAGATCGCCCGGCGCTGGCCGGACGTGCGGCTGGGCGGCGCGCTGGAGGTGCGCGCGGTGATGGACGAGGCCGGGACGGAGATGTGACGGACCGGGCCGGCGAGGACCTGCTGCGCACCCTCGCGCCGCAGGTCCTCGGCCTGCTGGTGCGCCGGCACGGCCAGTTCGACCGGTGCGAGGACGCCGTCCAGGAGGCGCTGCTGGCCGCCGCGACGCAGTGGCCCGAGCAGGGCGTGCCGGGCAATCCCCGCGCCTGGCTGCTGACCGTCGCCACCCGCCGACTCACCGACGAGTGGCGCAGCGAGCGGGCCCGCCGTGACCGCGAGGTCGCGCTGGCCGTCCGCGAGCCGGCGTACGCGGCGGTCGCCCCGCCGGCCGACGAGGAGCCACCGGCCGAGGACGACACGCTGACCCTGCTCTTCCTCTGCTGCCACCCGGCGCTGGCGCGGTCGGCCCAGGTGGCGTTGACGCTGCGCGCGGTCGGCGGTCTGAGCACGGCGCAGATCGCCCGGGCCCACCTGGTGCCCGAGGCGACCATGAGCCAGCGCATCCGCCGGGCCAAGCAGCGGGTCGAGGCCGCCGGGGCCCGGTTCGCCATGCCGTCGGCGGCCGAGCGGGGCGAGCGGCTGCGGACCGTGCTCCAGGTGCTCTACCTGATCTTCAACGAGGGCTACACCGCCTCCAGCGGCCCGGACCTGCACCGGGCCGACCTGACCAGCGAGGCGATCCGGCTCACCCGCACCCTGCACCGGCTGCTGCCCGACGACGGCGAGGTGGCCGGGTTGCTGGCGCTGATGCTGCTCACCGACGCGCACCGGGCGGCGCGTACCGGGTCGGACGGCGAGCTGGTCCCGCTGGCCGAGCAGGACCGCGGCCGCTGGGACCGGGCCGCCATCGAGGAGGGGATCGCCCTGGTCACCGCGGCGCTGACCTGGTCGCCGCCGGGGCCGTACCAGGTGCAGGCCGCGATCGCCGCGGTGCACGCCGAGGCGCCGTCGGCCGAGCGGACCGACTGGCCGCAGATCCTGGCGCTCTACCGGCTGCTGGCCCGGCTCGCGCCGAATCCGATGATCACGCTCAACCAGGCGGTCGCGGTGGCCATGGTCGACGGGCCCCGGGCCGGGCTGGCCCTGCTCGCCCCGCTCGACTCCGACGAGCGCACCGCCGGGCACCACCGGCTGGCCGCCGTCCGCGCCCACCTGCTGGAGCTGGCCGGCGAGCCGGCTGCCGCGCGGGAGGCGTACCTGGCGGCGGCGCGGGCGACGACCAGCCGCCCCGAACAGCGCTACCTGGAGCTGCGCGCGGCCCGGCTGGCCGCGCCGCCCGACCCGACGAAGGAGCGACCGTGAGCACAGTGACCTGCCAGATCTCGATCTCCCTGGACGGCTACGTGGCGGGACCCGAGCAGAGCCTCCAGGACCCGCTCGGCAAGGGCGGCGAGCGGCTGCACGAGTGGGCCTTCCCCGCCGACGGCGGGCGGGACCGCCCCGGGCCGGCCGACGACGGGTCCGACGTGGACGCCCGGCTGATCGACGAGATGACCCGCGACGTCGGGGCGTACGTGATGGGGCGCCGGATGTTCGGCGGCGGCGACGGACCGTGGGACGCGTCCTGGCGCGGCTGGTGGGGCGAGGATCCCCCGTTCCACACCCCGGTGTTCGTGCTGACCCACCATCCGCGGGAGCCGCTGCCGATGGCCGGCGGGACGGAGTTCCGGTTCGTCACCGACGGCATCCACTCGGCGCTGGCGCAGGCCCGGGCGGCCGCCGGTGACCGGGAGGTGGCAATCGCCGGCGGCGCGAGCACCGTGCGGCAGTACCTCGCGGCCGGCCTGCTCGACTCGCTCCACCTGCACATCGTGCCGATCGTGCTGGGCGCCGGGGAACAGCTCCTCGTCGACGTCGGCGACCCCCGGCTGGAGCAGGTGGCGGTGGTCGCCGGTCCGACGGTCACCCACGTGCGGTACCGCGTGCTGCGCTGACCTCGCCGCGCGGCGGCTCGGCAGGTGCCTCCGCACCAGATGACGGAGAGATCTTGGTAGGAAATGGCCCCTGGAGGGGTCATTTCCTACCAAGATCTCAAAGCGCCCGGTCGACGACCAACCCGAAAGCGGCGAAACCGCCGGGCCCGGCGGCGCCGGGCCCGGCGGTTTCGCGTACGCCGGTCAGCTCTTGAAGACGTCCTTGATCTTCTCGCCGGCCTGCTTCAGGTTGGCGGACGCCTGGTCGTTGCGGCCCTCGGCCTCGAGACGCTCGTCGTCGGTGGCCCGGCCGGCGCCCTCCTTCAGCTTGCCGGCGGCGTTCTCGGTCGCATTGTTGATCTTGTCGTCGACACCCATGTCAACCTCCCGCTCAGCGTTCCGGTTACGTCCCGGATGTACCCCGCGGCCCGGTCGGTCAACCGCCGCCGCCGGTCAGGCCACCGGTCGGAAGCCGCGCAGCCGGAGGCTGTTGGCCACCACGAAGACCGAGGAGAAGGCCATCGCGGCACCGGCGATCATCGGGTTGAGCAGGCCGGCCGCGGCCAGCGGCAGGGCGGCCACGTTGTAGGCGAAGGCCCAGAACAGGTTGCCCTTGATGATGCCGAGGGTGCGGCGGGAGAGCCGGATCGCGTCCACGGCGGCGGTCAGGTCGCCGCGGACCAGGGTCAGGTCGCTCGCCTCGATCGCCACGTCGGTGCCGGTGCCCATGGCCAGCCCCAGGTCGGCCCGGGCCAGCGCGGCGGCGTCGTTCACCCCGTCGCCGACCATCGCGACGACCTTCCCCTCGGCCTGGAGCCGGGCGACCACGTCCACCTTGTCCGCCGGCAGCACCTCCGCGATCACCTGGTCGACACCGACCTCGGCGGCCACCGCCTGCGCGACCGTGGCGTTGTCGCCGGTGAGCAGCACCGGGGTCAGGCCGAGCGCGCGGAGCCCGGCGATGGCCGCGCGGCTGGTCGGCTTGACCACGTCGGCCACCGCGAGGACCCCGCGGGCCCGCCCGTCCCAGCCGGCCAGCACGGCCGTCCGGCCCCCGGCCTCCGCCGCGGTCGCCGCCCGCTCCACCTCCTCCGGTACGTCGAGCCCGCGCTCGCGCAGCAGCCGAAGCCGGCCCACCAGCACCTCGCGGCCCTCGACGGTGCCGGTCACCCCGAGGCCCTCGACGTTGCCGAAGCGGGTCACCGGGGGCAGCGCCCCGGCCTCGGCGGCGCCGGTGGCGACCGCCCGGGCGATCGGGTGCTCGGAGGCGGCCTCCAGGGCGCCGGCCAGCCGGAGCAGCTCGGCACGCTCCTCGCCGGCCGCCGGGAGCACGTCCACCAGGGTCATCCGGCCGGTGGTGACCGTGCCGGTCTTGTCCAGCACCACGGTGTCCACCTGCCTGGTGGACTCCAGCACCTCCGGGCCCTTGATCAGGATGCCGAGCTGGGCGCCGCGGCCGGTGCCGACCAGCAGCGCGGTCGGCGTGGCCAGCCCGAGGGCGCACGGGCAGGCGATGATGAGCACCGCCACCGCGGCGGTGAACGCGGCGGTCGGCCCCGCCCCGGTGCCCAGCCACCAGCCCAGCGTGCCGGCGGCCAGCGCGATCACCACCGGGACGAAGAACCCGGAGATCCGGTCGGCGAGCCGCTGCACCGCGGCCTTGCCGGTCTGCGCCTCCTCGACCAGCCGGGCCATCTGCGCCAGCTGGGTGTCGCCGCCGATCCGGGTGGCGGTGACCACGAGGCGGCCGCCGGCGTTGATGGTGGCGCCGACCACGGTGTCGCCCGGGCCGACCTCGACCGGCACGGACTCGCCGGTCAGCATGCTGGCGTCGACCGCCGAGGTGCCCTCGTCGACCACGCCGTCGGTGGCGATCTTCTCGCCGGGCCGGACCACGAACCGGTCGCCCACCGCGAGCTGGTCGACCGGGATCCGGGTCTCCGTGCCGCCGCGCAGCACCGCGACGTCCCGGGCGCCGAGTTCGAGCAGGGCCCGCAGGGCGGCGCCGGCGGTCCGCTTCGAGCGGGCCTCGAAGTAGCGGCCGGCGAGGATGAACACCGTCACCCCGGCCGCCGCCTCCAGGTAGATGTTGCCGGCGCCGTCGCTGCGGCTGATGTCGAAGCTGAACGGGTGGGTCATCCCCGGCATGCCGGCGCTGCCGAGGAAGAGCGCCCAGACCGACCAGCCGAACGCGGCCAGCGTGCCGAGGGAGACCAGGGTGTCCATGGTCGCCGCGCCGTGCCGGAGGTTGATCCAGGCCGCCCGGTGGAAGGGCAGGCCGCCGTAGACCACCACCGGGGCGGCCAGGGTCAGCGACAGCCACTGCCAGTAGTCGAACTGCCAGGCCGGCACCATGGCCAGCACGATCACCGGCACGGTCAGCACGACCGAGACCCAGAGCCGGGTACGCAGGCCACGCAGTTCGTCCACCGGCTCGGCGGCCGGTTCCGTACCGGCCGGGGCGGGCGGGGGCGGGACGACGGCCGTGTAGCCGGTCTTCTCCACCGTGGCGATCAGCTCCGCCGGGGTGACCTCGTCGGCGTACTGGACGGTGGCCTTCTCGGTGGCGTAGTTGACCGTGGCGGTGACCCCGTCCATCCGGTTGAGCTTCTTCTCGATCCGGGCGGCGCAGGAGGCGCAGGTCATCCCGCCGATCGCCAGCTCGATCCGGTTCGGTGCCATCGGTAGGGGCTTGCTGGTGGTGGTCATCACGGTCCCGTCAGTCGTGCCCGTGGCCGGGGCTGCCGTGGTCGGCGCCGGCCGTCGGTGCGGGTGCGCTCGTGCTGGTGGGCGCGGGAACGGCCGGCGCGCCGCCGGCCGGGACGCCGGGGCTGCCGGCGACGACGGTGAACTCGGCGGTGTGCACCGCGCCACCGTGCTTGAAGTCCAGGTAGAGCCGGTAGGCGCCGGCCGACGGCACCTCGGCGAAGAAGGTCACCTCGGGGCCGGGCCGGGTGCGCCCGTCGCCCGGCGCGCCGTCCGGGTGCACGTGCAGGTACGCCAGGTCGCCCTGGCGCAGCGCCACCAGGTGCCCGTACGCCCCGAGGTAGGGCTCCAGGTCGTTGACCGGCGCGCCGTCGCGGCTCACGGTCAGGGTCAGCTCGGCGGTGCGGCCGGGCTCCGGGGTGCCGGCGAGGGTGACGGTGTAGCCGTCGACCGTGGTGCTGGTCGCCGGCGCCGGCAGCGGGGTCTCGGTCAGCATCCCGGGCACGGTCACGTCCACGCCGAGCGTGAGCGGCTCCCCGCCGGTGGGTGTGAAGTCGGCGAACGCCCGCCAGACGCCCGGCCCGGCCAGCGGCGAGGCGACCCGCCAGGTGCCGTCCGGCGCCATCTCGGGGTGCACGTGCCGGAAGCCGGAGAGATCGCGGCGGGCCACGATCAGGTGCATCCGCTTGTCGTGCGCCACGTCGTACGCGGTGACCGCCCGCCCGTCCGGACCGGTGACCCGGAAGGCGAACTCGCCCGCCGGGGCGGCCACCGGGACGAGGGTGTAGCCCCGGTCGGAGACGAGCAGACCGCCGGGAAGATGGGCCCCGCTCTCCTCGCTCCCGTGCCCGGAGGCACCGGTGTCGGAGTGTGCGCCGTCGCCGACGTCGTGACGGATGTCGGCCGCGGGCGAGACGGGGCCGGCCACCTGGCCGACCCCGTACGCCGCGCCGAACACCGCCGCGAGGCCGAGGGCGAATCCGCTCAGCTTCGTCGCCGTGTTCATGCTGGTTACCTCGATTCCCTCGGCCGGCGACCGGTCACGCGTCGACGAGGTCGTAACCGGCCTCGTCGACCGCCGCGCGCACGGTGTCGGTGTCCAACGGCTGCTCGCTGGTGACGGTGACCCGGCCGGTGGCCAGGTCGACCTGGACGTCGGTGACGCCCGGCACGGCGCCGACCTCGGCGCTGACCGAGCTGACGCAGTGCCCGCAGGTCATGCCCTGCACCTGGTACGTCGTGGTGACCATCGGAACTCCCCTCTCACCGCCTCCACCATATACCCCTGGGGGGTAAGGCGGAGGCAAACGGCTGCCGATCCTGGTACCGGTACCCCGTGGGGGTACCGGACATCTGGCACCGTACCATACCCCCCAGGGGTACGCTATCCTTGTCGTCATGACCTCACCTACGCCCGTCCGGGGCTACACCGCCAGCAAGGACCAGCTGCTCGCGCGGCTGCGCCGCGTCGAGGGCCAGGTGCGCGGCATCGAGAAGATGGTCGACGAGGACCGCTACTGCATCGACGTGCTCACCCAGATCTCCGCCATCCAGGCCGCGCTGGACAAGGTCGCCCTCGGCCTGCTCGACGGGCACGCCCGGCACTGCATGCACGAGGGCGCCGCCGAGGGTCGCGCGGACGAGATGGCCACCGAGATGATGGCCGCCGTCGGCCGCCTGATGAAGCGCGGCTGACCCCGGCACCGGACGTCGCCCGGCCCGGCCGGGAGCCCGGACCCGCCACCGCGGTGGCGGACGGGCCCGGGCGTCGCCCCGACGGTGTCAGAGTCGGGCCAGGACCTCCTTCATCATGGCGATCTCGGCCCGCTGGGCGGTGCTGATCTCCTTGGCGAGTGCCTTCGCCTCCGCGTTGGCGCCGTCGGCGAGCTCGTCCTCGGCCATCGTGACCGCACCCTCGTGGTGGGCGATCATCATGGTCAGGAACCGCCGGTCGAAATCCGGGCCCGAGGCCGTCGCCAGCCCCTGCATGTCGGCGTCGGACATCATGCCCGGCAAGCCGTGATCCAGGTGCGGCATCCGGGCACCGGCGGACGGCGCCGGGTGCCCCCAGGCGGCCAGCCATCCGGTCATGGTGGCGATCTCCGGCGCCTGGGCGGCCCTGATCTGCCCGGCGAGCCGCTTCACCTCCGGCTCGGCGGCCCGGGCGTCGGCCAGGTCGGCCATCTCCACCGCCTGCCGGTGGTGCGGGATCATCATCTGGGCGAACATCACGTCGTCCGGGTCGAACGCCGCCGCGCCGGTCGAGGCGCCGCCGGTCGCGGTGGCGCCGGGCATGTCGTGACCCACGCCCGACGGTGAGTGGCCCCCGCCGCAGGCGGCCAGGGCGAGGACGCCGGTGACAGCGACGCCGGCCAGGGCGGCACGGCGCGCGATGGTACGAGTCAACACTGTTCAGCCTTTCGGTGTCGGTGGTTGCGCAGCAGGACGGAGGCGCGGAGCAGCCCTCTTCCGCGCCGGGTCGTCCTAACTGCGCAGCACCGCGACCGTGGCGAGCCGCAGACCGACCGGCCGCGGCGGTGGGGCCCGGGACGCCGCCGCGGACCGGCGCACCGGCCGGATGTCGACCCCCGGGACCCGCGCCGACGCCAGCAGCAGCACGGCGACCAGCACCGACACCCCGAGCGCGCCGAGCACGGCCAGACAGACGCCCCACCCGGGCAGTTCACCGCCCCCGGACCCGCCCGAGGGCAGCACCCGCCCGGTCGGGCAGCCGTCCGGACAGCCGCCGGAGCCGAGGGCCGGAACGACGACCGCGGCCGCCGCGGTGGCGAGGTGCGCGGCGACCGCGCTGACGCCGTCAACGACGACCCCACCATGGTGGTCGGCGAGGGACGAGCCGTGGCCGGCGACGGAGGAGCCGTGGCCGGCGTGCACTCCGTGGCCCAGGGTGTGCATGGCGGCCAGCCCGAACAACGTGCTGAACAGCAGCAGCAGCCGGGCCCACTGCCCGGCCGACACCGCCCGCGCCGTTCGCACGCTTCCACGCTAGCCGGCCCCCCGGTCCGCCGGGCCGGCCCTGGCCGGTTCGTCGGCGGGTCGGACCGGCTCCACGGGGCCGAGCCGTACCCGGCGCAGCAGTTGGGCGTTGAGCGCCACCACGATGGTGGACGCGGACATCAGCACCGCCGCGAGCGCCGGGCTCAGCGCCAGCCCCGCCCAGGCCAGCACTCCGGCGGCCAGCGGCAGCGCGACCACGTTGTAGCCGGCCGCCCAGCCCAGGTTCTGCAGCATCTTCCGGTACGACGCGCGGGAGAGCCGGATCACGCCGGTGACCCCCCGCGGGTCGGACGAGGCGAGCACCACCCCGGCCGACTCGATCGCCACGTCGGTGCCCGCGCCGATCGCGATGCCGACGTCGGCCCGGGCCAGCGCCGGCGCGTCGTTCACCCCGTCACCGACCATCGCCACCGTCAGCCCGCGCCGCTGCAACTCGGTGACCTTGCCGTCCTTGTCGGCCGGGAGCACCTCGGCGAAGACCTCGTCGACGCCGGGGGTGAAGCCGAGGTCGGCGGCGACCGCCTCGGCGACCGGCCGGGCGTCCCCGGTGATCATCGCGATCGTCCGGACGCCCTGGGCACGCAGTTCGGTGATCGCCTCCCGCGCCTCGGGGCGCACCTCGTCGGTGAGGGCGAGCGCACCCAGGGCGGTGTCCGGCAGCCGGACCAGGTACAGCACCGCGGCGCCCCGCTCCGACCACCGGTCGGTCGCCGCCACCAGCCCGTCCGGAAGCCGTACGCCCAGCTCCCGCAGCAGCGCGGGCCCGCCCACGGCGTACTCCCGGCCGGCGACGGTGGCCTGGACGCCACGGCCCGGCAGCGAGCGGAACCCGGTGGCGGGGGCCGGGCCGCCGCGCGCACCGGCCGCGGCGACGATCGCCCGGGCCAGCGGGTGCTCGCTGTCGGACTCCACCCCGGCCGCGACCCGCACCAGTTCGTCCGCGTCGGCGGACGGCGTCGCCGCCAGGTCGGTGACCACGTGTTCGCCCCGGGTCAGTGTTCCGGTCTTGTCGAACAGCACCGCGTCGACGGTGCGCATCCGCTCCAGCGCGAGCCGGTCCTTGACCAGGATGCCGGACCGCGCGGCCAGCGCGGTGGAGAGCGCGATCACCAGCGGGATGGCCAGGCCCAGCGCGTGCGGGCAGGCGATCACCAGCACGGTGACGGTACGGACCACCGCCTCGTCCCGGTCGCCGAGCACGGTCCAGACCAGCACGGTGACCGCGGCGGTGGCGGTGGCGACGTAGAACAGCCCGGCGGCGAACCGGTCGGCCAGCACCTGGGCCCGCCCGCTGGACTGCTGGGCCTGGGCGACCATGCGCTGGATGCCGGCGAGCGTGGTCTCCTCGCCGAGCGCCTCGACCCGGACCCGGATCGCCGAGTCGGTGGCCACCGTGCCGGCCACCACCCGGTCGCCGGCCGACCGCGGCACCGGTCGGGACTCCCCGGTGATCATCGACTCGTCCAGTTCGGCGGCGCCGTCGACCACCCGCCCGTCCGCCGGCACCCGGCCGCCGGGCCGGACCAGCACCACGTCGCCGACCCGCAGCTCGGCCACCGCGATCCGCTCCACCCGGCCGTCCCCGGCGACCCGTTCGGCGTCGTCGGGCAGCAGGGCGGCCAGCGCGGCGAGCGCGCCACGCGCCTGCCCGATCGCCTTCATCTCCTGCCAGTGCCCGAGCAGCATGATGGTGACCAGAGCGGCCAGTTCCCACCAGAAGTCCAGGTCGAAGGCGCCCACGCTGGTGGCCAGCGAGGCGACGTAGGCGACCGTGATCGCCATGGCGACCAGCAGCATCATCCCTGGCGCCCGGTCGCGCACCTCCCGCACCGCGCCGGCCAGGAACGGCCAGCCGCCCCACCAGAAGACCACCGAGCCGAGCACCGGCCCCACCCAGGACCGGCCGGGGAACTCCAGCGAGTAACCGAACCAGTCCATCACCATGTGGCTGGTCGCCACCACCGGCAGGGTGAGCAGCAGGCAGAGCCAGAACCGGCGGCGGAACATCTCCGGGTCGTGCCCGGCGTGCTTGTCGTGCCCGCCGTTCCCGCCGTGCCCGCCGTGCCCATCGTGCTCGCCGTGCGCCGCGCCTTCCCGGCGGGACGGGGTGTGCTCAGCCATGCCTCCAACATCCCCGAACGGAGACGCCCGCGCGGGCCAACCGCCGGGTGAGGTGCCCGACACCAGCCCACGCGACCTGCGTCCGGATACCGGGATGGTTACGATTCGGCACGATGGCCCTCCGGATCTCGCACCATTCGTCCCGCGCCCACCGGGCACCGGCGCCGCCGGCGGCCCGTGGACGGCCGGCCAGCGGGTCGACGGTACGTGGTCGCGTCGCCACCCTCGGGCGAACCCGCCCGCGATCCGGGCCGGCCCGCCGGCGCCACTGAACCGACCGGCCCGCCGACACGTACCCTGCCCCGGATTCGTTGGGAGACACTCAATGGGCGCCGACCACACCCGTCCCGCTCCGTCCGCCCCGCCCCGGGTGCGGCGGATCCTCGTCGCGGCCGTGGTCCCGCTCGTCCTCGCCACCGTGGTCGCCGCCCTGCTGCTCTGGCCCCGCGACACCCCCGGGGCCGACCAGGGCACCGACCCGCCCCGCCACCACGGCACCGTCACCCGGGTGGTGACCGAGGCCTGCCCGCCGGCACCGGAGGCGCCCGATCCGGCGGCGGGCCCGTGCGGCACGGTCACCGTCAAGGTGGCCGACGGCCCGGACGCCGGCCGGGAGGTGCAGACGCCGGTGCCGACCGGGCCCGGAGCCCCGACTGTCGCGGTGGGTGACGAGATTATCCTGGTCGAGCTGACCGACCCGGCCGACCCGACCGCGAGCAGCTACAACATCGCCGAGCACCAGCGGGGCAAGCCGCTGGTCTGGCTGGTCGTGCTCTTCGCCGCCGCCATCGTCGCGTTCGGCCGGTGGCGCGGGCTCGCCGCGCTGGCCGGCCTGGCGGCCAGCTTCGCCATCCTGCTCGCCTTCGTGCTGCCCGGGATCAGCTCCGGCCGGTCGCCCCTGCTGGTGGCGATCGTCGGCGCCGCGTTGATCATGTTCGTGGTGCTGTACCTGACGCACGGGGTGACCGCGCAGACCTCGGTGGCGGTGCTCGGCACGCTCGGCAGCCTGGTGCTCACCGGAGTGCTCGGCACCCTCGCCACCGCCGCCACCCATCTCACCGGGTACGGCTCCGAGGACGCGACCACGCTGTCGATGTTCCAGGCCGACGTCGACCTGCACGGGCTGCTGCTGGCCGGGATCATCATCGGCTCGCTCGGCGTGCTCGACGACGTCACGGTGACCCAGGCGGCGACGGTCACCGAACTGGCGCACGCCAACCCCGGCCTGTCCCGGCTCCAGCTCTACCGCGCGGCGACCCGGGTCGGCCGGGCGCACATCGCCTCGACGGTCAACACCATCGTGCTGGCGTACGCCGGCGCCTCGTTGCCGCTGCTGCTCCTGCTCACCGCGGACTCCCGGTCGGTGACCCAGATCCTGACCAGCGAGTTCCTGGCCCAGGAGATCGTCCGCAGCGCCGTCGCCACGCTCGGGTTGATCGCCGCCGTGCCGCTGACCACCGCGCTCGCCGCGCTGGTGACCACGGCCGGCCGCGCCAAGCGCCCCGCCGGCGACGAGGACGGCGACGGCGACGGCGAGCCGTCGGGCACCCCTCCGGTTTCCCGGCCGGCCACGGACCGGGCCGACGCGCTGCGGGCGCTCGCCGCGCCGCGCGCCGGAAACACCTCCTCCGCCACCCCCACCGGGTGGCCCGATCCGGACAGGAGCACGGACACCGCATGGTGAGACTCCGCAGCGTGACCGTCCAGACCGGTGAGCTTGATAAACGCATCACCTGTCACCCTCCGCCATTACGAAATAACGCATTTAGTCGGCTTCGGGACGTAGATCCACCGGTGGACTCTCGGGTAACCTCGCTGCCGGTCACCGCCGAAGGCGCGCAGCGGCGCCTGCGGTGCCGCCGCCCAATCGCCGCGAGGCGAGCCGGGGACCCAGGTACGTGGGGTGAGTCCGCGACAGCGGTAGGGGCCACTTCCGCCCCGAACCCGTCAGCTAACCCGGTCGGCGGTCGACGGAAGGGAACACTGTGACGGCACCCCTACGCCGCTGGGTGACTCCTGTGGTGGCCGTGTTCGCGGCCCTGGCCGTGCTCGCCGGGCCGCTCCCGGCCTCGGCCGCACCCAAGCCCCCCACCCCCTCAGGGCACGAGGACGACGACTCGAAGCTGATCACGGACGTCATCGAGTCGACCAACCGGAACTACTCGCAGGCGAAGTCCCGGCTGGCGAAGTCCAAGAAGCGTCAACTGGAACTCGCGCTGGAGGTCAACCGGGCGGAGGCCGAGCTGAACGCGCTCGCCCCGCAGGTCAGCCAGATCGCCGCCCAGTCGTACCGGACAGGTCGGATCGGCGCCGTGGCCATGCTGCTGGAGGCCGACAGCCCCGACTCGTTCGTCGAGCGGGCCACCGCCCTGGACGAGCTGAACATGGTCAATGCCAAGCGGCTCGCCAAGATCAACGCCGTCAAGAACCGCGCCGAGCAGGCGAAGTTGGCGCTCGAAGCCGAGATCCGCGAGCAGCAGAAGCAGACCAACCTGATGGCCAAGAACAAGCGGGACGCGGAGAAGGCGCTGGCGCTGGTCGGCGGGCTGGGCTTCACCGGCGGCCTGGTGTCGGCCACCTCGCCGGTCGCCCGGGTCGCCCCCGGCCGCACCGCCGACGGCGACTGGAAGGCCGAGTCCTGTAGCGAGAACGACCCGACCACCTCCGGCTGCATCACGCCGCGGACGCTGCACATGTACAAGGAGGTCAAGCGGGCCGGCTTCAACCGGTTTGTCGGCTGCTACCGCCCCGGTGGGCCCTGGGAGCACCCCAAGGGCCGGGCCTGCGACTGGTCGTTGCAGCGCAGCGGCTTCGCCCCCTGGCACAACAAGGACACCCGGATGTACGGCAACAACCTCGCCGCGTTCCTGATCCGCAACGCGGACCGGCTGGGCATCTACTACGTGATCTGGAACCGGCAGATCTGGTTCCCGGCGACCGGCTGGAAGTCGTACAGCGGGCCGTCGAACCACACCGACCACGTCCACGTCTCGCTGCTGTAGCGACATCCGCGCCGGCGCGACACGAGGGCCGTTCCCCGGGCGGGACGGCCCTCGCGCCGTCTTCGGCGGTGCCGCCGCAGTGGCGGTCAGGCGACGGTCGCGGGGGTGGCGGTCAGGCGACGGTCGCGGGGGTGGCGGTCAGGCGACGGTCGCGGGGGTGGCGGTCAGGCGACGGTCGCGGGGGTGGCGGTCAGGCGACGGTCGCGGGGGTGGCGGTCAGGCGACGGTCGCGGGGGTGGCGGTCAGGCGACGGCCGCGGCCGGGTCCACCACGGGGTCGGCCAGGTCGCCGGGCACCGCGGCCACCGTCCGCACCTCGCCGGCGGCCAGCCGGTACGACATCCCGACCACCGCGCAGCGCCCGGCGGCCACCTCTGCAGCCAGCACGGGCGAGCTGTCCAGCATCGCCTCGACGGTGCACGCGATGTGGATGTCCACGATCCCGTCGACGTCGGCCACGCCCTCGGCCTCGGCCCGGCGCAGGCTGGGCATGACGGCGTCCACCACCGCCCGCAGGTGACCGGCCGGCGGCGCGTTCGTCTCCACCGCCGCCTTCGCCGCCTGCACCGCGCCGCACGAGTCGTGCCCGAGCACCACCACCAGCGGCGTGCCGAGGACGGTCACCGCGTACTCGACGCTGCCGAGCACCTCGGGGCCGGTGGTGTGCCCGGCGGTCCGGACCACGAAGAGGTCGCCGAGGCCCCGGTCGAAGATGATCTCGGCGGCCAGCCGGGAGTCGGAGCAGCCCACGATCACCGCGAAGGGATGCTGCCCGTCGGCGACCGCGGCGCGGTGCCCGGCGTCCTGGTTGGGATGGCGCGGGACGCCGGTGACGAACCTCCGGTTGCCGGCGGACAACTCGGCGAGCGCCTGTGCCGGCGTGCTCGGCACCGCCGCCGCCGACTCGCGCGACGAGCCCGGCTGCACACCGGGCGAACCGGGACGGCTCATCCCCTCACCTCGTCCTTCGACGTAAGCGACCTGGTCAACCCCGGCCGGAGGTCGGGCGCGGGCTGCCACCACGGTCACACCGAGCGCAAAGGTACGTCAAGATATGCGTGATATGCATTTCATGTATCACCGAACGCTTGCCCGCCCCGGCCGGCCTGCTCCATCGACGCCGCCCGACCCTGGCGACGCCCCCGATCGCGGGTGCCGCCCCGGGGCGGCGGGGTCCACGGCGGCGTGCCGGCCCGCCGGTGTGCGGCCGGTCGGTGGGGACGAGGCGAGACGGAATTTCGGCGCGGCGGGCCATACCATGGCGGGCATGGCGATGACGAGTGGCGAGAACGGGAACACCCGGAACTGGACGTTCCTCACCAACCACGGGCACGTGCTCCTCGCCATCGCCCGCAACCCCACCGCCCGGCTGCGTGACGTCGCCGACGAGGTGGGCGTCACCGAGCGGGCCGCCCAGGCGATCGTGGCCGACCTGGAGGCGGGCGGCTACCTGCGGCGCACCCGGGTGGGCCGGCGCAACGAGTACACCCTCAACCCGGCCGGGCGGTTCCGCCACCCGGCCGAGGCCGATCGCCAGGTCGGCGACCTGCTGGCGGTCTTCACCGAGGATCGGGTGACCGGCGGTGACCGCGGTTGACCCCCTCCTGACCGGCACGGCCGGTCGCCGGCGCGGCTCGGGTGCCGGCGCTCCTGCGCGACCGGCTGCCGGGCATCCGGGTGCTCCCGTCACCGCACGGCGGGCGGCGCGGCGGTAGTCTCAGCGCGTGCGCGAGAGCTTCCGACCGGATGGGACAGCGCCGGTCCGCCGTACCGGGCGCGGGGTCCGCGCGATCCTCTGTGGAGTGGCCGCGATCCTGCTCGGCACCGTGGTCGTACCACCCGCCCCGGCGGCCGCGGCGCCGCGTTGCGGCCCCGCCGGGCAGGCCGCCCCCGCCCAGGCTCCCTGGCCGCTGCGCCGGCTGGAGCCGTCGGCGGCCTGGCGCCTCTCCCGGGGCGCCGGCGTCACGGTCGCGGTGATCGACTCGGGGGTCTCGGCGATCCACCCCGTCCTCAAGGGACAGGTCCGCGCCGGCCGTGACTTCAACGGGCTGCAGCAGCAGCAGGGCCAGTGCGACCAGGCCGGGCACGGCACGATCGTGGCCGGCATCATCGCCGGCCGGGACGGCACCGGGCAGCCGTTCAGCGGCATCGCGCCGCAGGCCCGGATCCTCCCGGTGCGGGTGCTGCCGGACACCCGGCGCACCAACGACGAGGCCCTGCCCGGTCAGATCGCCCAGGCGATCCGGTGGGCGGTGGACACCGGCGCCGACGTCATCAACCTGTCCCTGGTGACCCTGCCCCGGCCCGAGCTCGCCCAGGCCATCGAGTACGCGCTGGAGAAGCGGGTGGTCGTGGTGGCCGCCGCCGGCAACCGGCAGGAGCAGCAGCAG
Organism: Micromonospora sp. R311; assembly: GCF_056780015.1. NCBI lineage: Bacteria > Bacillati > Actinomycetota > Actinomycetes > Micromonosporales > Micromonosporaceae > Micromonospora > Micromonospora sp. R311. Next base: position 72,027 of record NZ_JBSWCE010000029.1, on the reverse strand, counting down.
GACCAGCCGGCCTACCCGGCCGCCTATCCCGGGGTCATCGCGGTGGCCGGGGTGGACGAGCAGGGCGGCCACGTGGGCAGCTCGGTGAGCGGCGACTACGTCGACATCGCCGCCCCCGGGCTGAACATCGTCGGCCCGGCGCCGGGTGGCGAGGGCTGGCTCGCCGAGCCGCAGGGTGGCACCAGCTTCGCCGCCGCGTACGTCTCGGGGGTGGCCGCGCTGGTCCGGGCCGCCTATCCCGACCTGGGCCCGGAGCAGGTCGCCGAGCGGCTGACCCGCACCGCGGACAGCCCGCCGGAAGGCCACAACGCCCAGGTGGGGTACGGCGTGGTCAACCCGTACCGGGCGGTGGCGAGCCTGCTCGGCACCCGGAGCAACCCGCCGGCCGGCGCGCTGCCGGCGCCCCCGCCCACCGACGACCCGCTCGGCTGGCAGCGCACCGTGGCGATCTGGGTCGCCGCGGTCGGGGCGCTGCTGGCCACGGTGCTGCTCGCGGTGAAGCCGATCCTGGTCCGCGGCCGGCGGCGGGGCTGGCGCCCGGGCCGGCGGCCCACCGGCGCCGACCCGGCCGCGACCGCCTGACCGCTCGGCACCCCGACCGGCAACCCGTCGTTCGCCCGGGCGCGGCGTCACCGGCTGGCCGCTGCACCGAGCGGCACCGCGAACCGGCCGCCCGGCCACCGGAACGACCCAGGGTCGGACCGGCGCGCCGGGCGGAAAGCCGAGCGCCGCCCAGCCGCCGGGTGGCGGTGGACGGCGCTCGGGCTGAGGTCAGCGCAGCACGCCGGGCGCGCCGTCGCCGTCCGCACCCCAGACGTCCTCGTCCTCTTCCAGCCAGGAGTTGCGCGGAGCCTCCTCCTCGCCGTAACCGGCCCCGCCGGCGCCGCCCATTCCGGCGACCCCGGCACCGCGGACGCCCGCGCCGCGCGCCCCCGCACCGGCGGCGCCGGCACGACCGCCGCCGCGCCCGCCACCGGCCGTACCGCCGCCCATGGCGGGCGCCATCCCGAGGCCGCCGCCCAGCTTGCCACCGGCACCGAGCCGCCCACCGCGGCCACCGCCGCGGCCGGCGCCGGCCGCGCCGCCACCCATCATCGGCGGCATGCCGGCGGTGACCGGCCGGCCGAGCGCGCCGCCGCCGGGGATCATTCCGCCGCCGCCCAGGCCGGCACCGCCGCCACCGCCCCCGCCGAGGCCGGACGTGCCGGGCAGGCCACCACCACCGAGGCCGCCGCCCAGGCCGGGCGTCGTCGCGGTGCCCGCGCCGGCCAGACCGCTGCCGTAGTCGTCGGCGAGGCTGCCCGAGCCCGGGTAGCCGCCGGCGCCCGAGCCGTAGCCGCCGGAGAGGTCCGGGTGCGCGCCCGAGCCGATGCCGGGGGAACCGGTGTCGGGCATCCCGCCGGCGTTCAACGACGGCGAGCCGCCGAGACCACCGGTCGACGGGGAGCCGCCGATGCCCGGCACACTGCCGGTGCTGCCCGCCCCGGGGCCACCACCGAGATCCGGCGTCTTCACGTCCGGGTTGGTGAGCTCCGGCGGGGTGGCCCGACCCGGGGTGCCGGAGTCGATGGTGGAGTATTCCCCGCTGACCTGGTTGTAGACCTGGGCCGCTTCCTCGGACCTGTCGTTGATCCAGTCGGCGAGCGCGCTGATCGGGTCGAGCCAGCCGAGGAAGTCCGGCTTCACCTTCATCTCGAAGAAGCCGGCGCTGATCACCAGCCGCCCGTTGCGGGCCTCCAGCACGTCGTTGACGCAGGTGGCCGGGATCGGGAACTCGCGCTGCGCGGCGGTGAGCTTGTCCGCCGCGTCGTTCAGCGACCGGACGATGCCGTTGTGGTTCTCGGCGTCCTCGACCAGCTGACCGGCCTGCTTCGCGATCCCGGTGATGTGCGTCTTGAAGGCCTCGTACGCCGGGCCCTTCCACACCTCGCCGAGATCCTTGACGTTGGTCTCCAGGCTCTCCTTGACGTTGTTGACGTTCTTCAGCAGCTGTTCCCAGCCGAGCGCGGCACTGGCCACGTCACCCGGCCGACCGTCGATGACGATCTGCTGACACATCTCTTCCCAGCTCGGCACCGGTCACCCTCCCCGTCTACGACTTGCCCCGGTTGCTGGAGGCGCTGCTGAAGGCACGCTCCATCTCGGCGGCCGACATCGCGTTCGCGTCCTCGGCCGTCTCGTAGTTCTCCTTGACCTTGCGCAGTGCGTTCGCCGCCTTGTAGAGGTTCTCCGCGAGCGTGCGGATGCCCTCCTGCGTGGTGGTGAAGAGGCTGCTGTGCTTCCGTGCCAGGTCGCCGGCGCGGTCGAAGCTGCCGAGCGGGTTCTTGCCGCCCGGGACCGCGCCGCCGCCGGCGGCCACGCCGCCCATCTTGTCGGAGATCTCCACCATCTTGTACGACTGCTTGTTCAAGAAGTCGCCGGTGGACTCGAGCCACTCGATGGCCTTGTCCAGGCTGGAGGCGTCCCACTCGGTCTTGGCGCCGGCATCACCGGCCCCCGGAACCAGGCCGGACGGCACCTGAGCCCGGTTGACGTTCTCCATCGTGAAGCCGCTCACCCCCACGGTGGGCGCGATGGTCGGCATGATCGGCACAGTCGGTGTGTCGACCCTCAACTCGTCCGGCTGGCCGGTCCTGTCCTCCGTCATCGGTTCCTCCCCGTCGCCGACTGACAATCTGTCCTACTGCTGGTGTCCGCCCGGTGCGGGGGGCGGTGGTACCGCCGGAGCCCCGCCCGGCGGCGGTGGACCGGCCGGGGCCGGACCCGGCGGTGGCCAGGCGGCGTTGCCGGGCTGCGGCGGGTGACCGCCGGGCAGCGGGCCGCCCGGCGGCGGAGCATAGGCACCGGGCCCCGGTACGCCCGGCGGCGGAGCGTAGGCACCGGGCGTCGGCACGCCCTGCGGCGGGACGTGCGGGCCACCGGGGTGTGCCGGGCCGGACGCGGGCGCGCCGAACGGCGGAGCCCCGGGCCCGCCGGGCGGCGGCGGAAAACCGGGCCCGCCGGGCGGCGGCGGAAAGCTGGGTGCGCCGAGCGGCGGCGGAAAGCCGGGCGCGCCGGACCGCGGCCCGCCCGGAGCGACCGGTGGGCGGCGGCGGGACCGGCGCACCAGGACGATCACCACGATCAGCACGACCAGTGGCACGGCCACGCAGAGCACCACCTGGATGATCGCCCCGGTCCTGTTAGTCGTGCCGATGGTGACCGCCGGGCCGTCGTCCTCCTCGGCCGTGCCGGCCGGCCCGGGTGCCGACGCGCCGGGCGCGGCGCCCGCCTCGGACAGCAGCGGGTGCGCCGTGACCGGCGGCACCGAACGGGTCAGCGCGCCGACCGGGTCGACCGCGCCGAAGCCGTACCGGTCGTCGCGGCCGGTGGGACCCTCGTCCCGGGCGGTACGGAGGAGCCGGTTCACCACGTTGGCGGCGTCGAGGTCGGGGTATCTGGCCCGCACCAGGGCCACCACGCCGGCCACGATCGCGGAGGATTCACTGGTACCGCTACCGACGCTGTAGCCGTTGGAGGAGACCGACGTCGGCCGGGGAGTGATGATCTCCTCCATCGGCGCGGCCAGCACGGCCCGGGAACCGCTCGCGCTGCCGGTGAAGAAGTCGCCGTTCCTGGCCAGCCCGGTCACGGCGATGACGCCCGGAATGTTCGCCGGGTGAGCGATGTCCGCGTCGCCCTGCTTGCGGTTGCCGGCCGCGGCGACCAGCACGACGTTCTTGTCGAGGGCGTACCGGACGGCGGCCCGCTCCTCGGGGTCGGGCACGCCGGGACCGCCGAACGACATGTTGATCACATCGGCGCCGTTGTCGGCGGCCCACCGGATCGCCTCCGCCACCTCCGCGTTGGTCTGGTCGGCGCCGAGCGAGACCGGCAGGATCTTCGCCTCCGGGGCGATGCCGAGCTGCCGCATGGCGCCGCCGCCCCGACCGGCGATCAACCCGGCCATCCCCGTGCCGTGGGCGATCTCGTCGTCGCTGCCCCGGCCGTCGGCGGTGGCGTCGCCGCCGATCCCGCGCCCGGGCAGGACCTGACCGCGCAGGTCGGGCACGTTCGGGTCGACGCCGGAGTCGATGACGGCGACGGTCACGCCCCGGCCCTTGGTGATCTTGTGAGCCTGCGGGATCTTCAGCGTGTCGAGGTACCACTGCAGACCGCGTACGGTGTCGGCGGCGCGCGCCGGGGCGGGCGTGGCGAGCGCCCCCGAGCCGACCACCGCGGCCAGTGCCAACGCGGCGGCGGACCGCCACCGCGGGCGGAGACGAGTCTCCGTGTTCATCGCTCTCCCAGGACCTCGACGGCTGACAACGCGGCGCGGCTCCGGCCCGGTCGAGCCGGACCGGAGCCGCGTCGGTGGTCGATCAGCCCCACACCTTGGCGTTGCTCATCTCGGTGCTGACGTAGTTCTCGCGGGCGATGCCCACCGCGCCACCGATGTCGTTCAGGATCTTGTTGATGTCCCGCACGGCGGCGTCCCACTGCGCCTGGTGCTGCTCGTAGGCGGCGCGGTCCTGGCCGTCCCACTGCAGCTTGCTCAGCATCGAACGCAGCGTGTCCAGCTTCTCGTCGATGGTCCGCGAGATGGCCAGCATCTGCTGGTTGCTGCTCTCGAGGACCGCGTAGTCGACCTTGATGCTCATGAGTTCCTCCCCTGCTCGTCTCGGCGGATCACGGGTTGAGTGCAGAGTGGAACTTGTCCAGCATCTGCTGCTGCTCTTCGTCGTTGACCTGGTGCGTCGTACCCGACTTGTCGAGCAGGTCGGCGATGTTGTCCATCGCCGTCAGCAGCTTGGCCGTGTCCTCGTTCCAGCGCTGCATGAGCTGCTGGAAGCCCGTGGACGCCTGGCCCTTCCAGGCGATGGCCAGGTCGTCGACCACGTTCCACAGCTTCTTCAGCTCGCCGTCGACCTCGCTGCGCGTGGACCGCACGTCACTCGCGGCGGTATGCAGAGTCGCTGCTTCGACCTCGAACGCCATGCTTCACACCCTTCCGTCTCCTTGTGGCGGCGGATCTGCCGCGCCCTCCCCCGCGGCAAGGCAAACACCCCACCGACGGACACTCCTCTGAAGACCGTAGCGGACCGCATCCAGCGAGCGCAGCCCTGTCTCGCCCACTGTGACGGCATCGCGACCGGCCCGGAAACCGGGCGAGCCGATCACGAAGAGCGTGAATACGATCGCCCGTGCAGGACCAGCCCGACGAGGAAGGTGACGGCGAGCAGCACGACCAGGCCCCACCGCACCGGGCTGGCGCCGGCCGTGGCGGCGAGCGCCGCGACGGCGCTGAGGACGACGATCTCCATGGCCCGCTTCGCCCCCGGCGCGCCGCTGAACTGCGCGACCAGCCCGAGGACGAGGAAGACGGGAATGGTCGCGAGCGCGTACCCAAAGGACCAGAACTCCCACACGCGACCAACCCACCTCTCACTCGACCCGGTCACGGCCGGTGGACGCCGGATCAGGCCGGCTCCGACCAGGCGGTCTGGATCAGCTGCTGGCCGTCGCGGCGGCGCACCAGGGTGCCCCGGCCCGGCGGCTGCGGGCTCGGCCGCAGGGTGCCGAAGACGGCGCCCTCCTCCCGGTTGCCGGACATCAGCAGGCCGGGCGAGTCCAGCTCGCGCAGGCGTTGCAGCACCGGCTCGTAGAGCGCCCGGGCGACGCCACCGACCCGCCGCGTGATGATCAGGTGCAGGCCGATGTCGCGGGCCTGGGGCAGCAGTTCGTGCAGCGCGCTGAGCGGGTTGCTGCCGCCCGAGGCGACCAGGTCGTAGTCGTCGACCAGGATGTAGAGGTCCGGCCCCTTCCACCAGCTGCGGTCCCGCAACTGGGCGGTGGTGACGTCCGGCCCGGGCAGCCGGTTGGACAGGGCGCTGCGGATCGAGCCAAGCCCCTGCGCGAACGCCTGGTTGGACGGGGCGTAGTCGAGCAGGTGGTCGCCCTCCACGGCGCCGAGCAGCCCGCGCCGGTAGTCGGCGATCACCAGCCGGGCCTGGGCCGGGGTGTACCGCTCGGTGATGCCCCGGGCGATCAGCCGCAGCAGGTTCGTCTTGCCGCACTCGGCGTCGCCGAAGACCGTCAGGTGCGGCTCGTTGGCCAGGTCGAGGTAGACCGGCGCGAGCGCCGACTCGTTGACGCCGATCGGCAGGCCGGGCGCCGAACGGTCGACGACCCGGGCCAGGTCGGCGACCGGCAGCTTGCGCGGCAGCAGCCGCACCTTCGGCGCCGGGCGGCCGGGCCAGTTGGCCGCCACGTGCCCGGCCAGGGCCGCCGAGGCCTCGGTGAGGTCGTCGATGTCCCGGCGCCCGTCGATCCGCGAGATGGCGGCGAGGAAGTGCAGCTTGTCGCGGGTCAGGCCGCGCCCCGGGGTCTTCTCCGGGACGTTCGCCGCCGCCCGGCGGTCGATCTCCGACTCGGCCGCGTCGCCGAGCCGCAGCTCCAGCTTGGTGCCGAGCAGGTCGCGCATGTTGATCCGGATCTCCGCCCACCGCACGGCGGTGACCACCACGTGTACGCCGAAACCGAGCCCCCGGTTGGCCAGGTTGGTGATGGTCTGCTCCAGCTCCTCGTACTCCTGGCGCAGCGTGTTCCAGCCGTCCACCACGAGGAAGACGTCGCCGAACGGGTCGTCGGCGAACTCGCCGGCCGCCCGGCGCCGGCGGTAGCTGGCCACCGAGTCGATGCCGTGCTGGGCGAACCGCGCCTCGCGGTCGTCGATGACGGCCACCACCTCGGCCACCGTACGGCGCACCGCCTCGGTGTCCCGCCGGCCGGCCACTCCCGAGACGTGCGGCAGCCCCTCCAGGCTGCGCAGCGCCCCGCCGCCGAAGTCGAGGCAGAAGAACTGCACCTCGCGCGGGGTGTGGGTGAGCGCCAGCGAGGCGAGCATCGAGCGCAGCATGGTGCTCTTGCCGCTCAGCGAGGCGCCGACGATCACCACGTTGCCGCCGGCGCCGGCCAGCTCGACCATCATCGGGTCGCGGCGCTGCTCGTACGGCCGGTCGACCACGCCGACCGGCACGGTGAGCCGGCCCCGGCCGGGCCAGGACGCGGTGCACAACCCGTAGGTCGGGTCCGCGCTCAGCGGCGGGAGCAACTCGCCCAGGCTCGGCGGTTCGGCCAGCGGCGGCAGCCACACCTGGTGCGCCGGGCGGCCCCGCCCCTTGAGCCGCTCGATCAGCACGTCGAGCATGGCCACGGCCTTGCCGTCGGCCGGCTGCTCCGGCTCCGGCGTGGTCTCCACCGGCACCTGCGGCTGCCGCACCGGCACGAAGTTCACCCCGTACGGCACGATCCGGCGCTGCACCATCGCCTGCGACGCCGACGCCTGCTCACCCGGCGCCCGGTAGGGCCCCGACACGTACGCGGCGCGGAACCGGAGCATGGTGCTGGTGTCGGTCTTCAGGTAGCCGTGGCCCGGGGCGCTGGGCAGCTCGTACGCGTCCGGCACGCCGAGCACGATCCGGCTCTCCACCGCCGAGAAGGTGCGCAGACCGATCCGGTACGACAGGTGGGTGTCCAGCCCGCGCAGCTTGCCCTCCTCGAGGCGCTGGCTGGCCAGCAGCAGGTGCACGCCGAGCGACCGGCCCAGCCGGCCGATCATCACGAAGAGGTCGATGAAGTCGGGCTTGGCGGCCAGCAGCTCGCTGAACTCGTCGCAGATGATCAGCAGGCTGGGCATCGGGTCCAGCGGCTCGCCGGCCGCCCGGGCCTTCTCGTAGTCGAAGCGGGAGACGTAGTTGCCGGCCGCCCGCAGCACCTCCTGCCGGCGGTTCATCTCGCCGGCGAGCGCGTCCCGCATCCGGTCGACCAGCGGCAGCTCGTCGGCCAGGTTGGTGATCACCGCGCTGGTGTGCGGCAGCGCCTCCAGCGAGGCGAAGGTGGCGCCACCCTTGAAGTCGACCAGGACGAAGTTGAGCTCCTCGGAGGAGTGCGTCACGGCCAGCGCGGCGACCACCGTACGCAGCAGCTCGCTCTTGCCGGAACCGGTCGCGCCGATGACCAGGCCGTGTGGACCCATGCCCTCGTGCGCGGACTCCTTGAAGTCCAGCTCGACCACGTTGCCGTCCGGCCCGAGGCCGAGCGGGATGCGCAGCCGGTCCCGGTGGCCGCGGGGCCGCCAGGTCTGCTGCACGTCGACCGCGGCGGCGTCGCCGACGCCGAGCAGGTCGGGCAGCTCCATGCTGCGCGACAGCGGCTCCTCGCTGCTGGTCTGCTGCTGGGAGAGCCGGAAGGGGGCGATCTGCCGGGCCAGCCCCTCGGCGGCGGCGGCGCCGAGCCGGTCGGGGCGGCCGAGCCGCGAGGTGGACGCGCCGCGGACCAGGTCGAGCGAGCTGCCGTCACCCGCGTCGAGGCAGAGCAGCCAGCGGCCGGCGTCCCGTGGCACGGTCCCGGAGAGGTCGACGACGGTGGCGCCGAGCAGCCCCGGCCCCATCAGCTGGCAGGTTGGCGAGACCTCTCCGCCGTCGATCACCACCACCACGTGCGGCATGGTGGTCAGCGGCTTCGCCTCCGGGGCGAACCGGGGCCGGCCGGCCAGCTCGCCGGCGAGCGCCTCCTCCGCCTCGGCGAGGTGGGCGAAGACCAGCCGGCGGGCGCCGGCGGCGTCGGTGCGGGAGCCGTGCTGGGTGTGCGGCAGCCACTTCACCCAGTCCCAGGCGGCCTGCCGGTCCACCGCGGCGACCACCGCGATGACCAGGTCGTCCGGGGCGTGGAAGGTGGCCAGCTGGCCGAGCGCGGCCCGGGCCAGGTCGAGCACCGGCTCCCGCTCGCCGCGCAGCACCACCCGGCTGAACGCGCGCACCGACAGCGCGGTCGGCAGGTCCGGCACGGTCGAGTGCGCGCGGACGAAGCGCCGCAACGCGATCGCGCTCATCGGCTCCAGGTCCTCGACCGGCTTGGTGTCCGGCGGCACGATCTCCACCGCGAGACGCTGCGGGCCGGTGGCGATCCGGGTCTCGCCGAAGTCGTCCTCGGTGATCCGGCGCTCCCAGAGCCGGCGGGACGCGGCGATCGACCAGAGCGCGTCCGGCTCGGGGTGGCGCCAGGTCATCGCTGCCCGCTGCTGCTCGGCCGCGCGCCGGGTCCGCTTGCGCATCTGGGCCAGGTAGCGCATGTAGTCGCGCCGGTCGGCGTTCAGCTCGGCCTTGTCGTTGTTGCCGTGGCTGAGCGAGCCGATCGCCATGCCGAGCATCGACACGCCGAAGAGCCCGCCGGCGACGTACGTCATCATGCCGCCGCCCCGGCCGGCGTAGAGGAACGCCATCGCGCCCACGCCGCAGACCATCGGCAGGATCATCAGCAGCTGCCCCATGCCGCGGGGGGTCGGCTCCGGAAGCTCCGGAGGGGACTCCAGCAGCAGCTCACCCCGCGGTAGGGCTGGTCCCGGCTGACGCGGGAGCCGGCGGAACACCACCGTGCTCACGGCTGTCTCCTCCCCAGAAGCGGCCCTGACGAAGCACCTGCCAACGACGGGAGTCGTCGGGTGGGCATCGTACGTGCCCGCCATCGTAGGTAATCTCCCGTGGGCGTCAGGGACCCACGGGGCGACGTGCCGGCCGGGGTCATCGTAGAAGAGCGCGAGGAGGCCACTGTGGCGACGAAGACGGCGACCGGTGGCCTGAGCCGGATCACCATCGTGGCCCCCCGCACCCGGATGGACCTCGCGCTCCCCTCCGACGTGCCGTTGGCCGACCTGCTGCCCACGCTGCTGCGCTACGGCGGCGAGGACCTGGCCGACGAGGGCGTGCGGCACGGCGGGTGGAGCCTGGCCCGGCTCGGCGGGCAGCCGCTCGACGGCGGCCGCACCCCCGCGCAGCTCGGCATCCGCGACGGCGAGGTGCTCTACTTCAACCCGCGCGCCGCCGCCGCGCCGGAGATCGTCTTCGACGACGTGGTGGACGCGGTGGCCACCGCCACCAACCAGCGCCCGGGCGCCTGGCAGGTCGGCACCACGCGGTCGTTCGCGGTGCTGTTCGCCGCGGCGGCGCTCGGGGCGGGCGCGCTGGCCGCGCTCTTCGTCGGGCCGCCGCAACTGCCCGGCGCGCTGGCCGCGCTGCTGGTCGCGGTGGCGCTGCTGGTCACCGCCGCGGTGCTGTCCCGGGCGGCGGGCGACAGCGGCACCGGCGCGGTGCTGGGGGTGGTGGGCCTCGGTCACGCGGCCGTCGGCGGCCTGCTGCTGCTCGCCGGCGACCGGCGACTGTCCGAACTGGCCGCTCCGCACGTGCTGCTGGCCGCCACCGCGGTGGTGGTCTGCGCCGCGGTGGCGGTGCTGGCGGTCGGCGACCGGCTGCCGCTCTTCTTCGGCGCGGTCGGGGTCGGCGCCGCGGTCGGCTTCGGGGCGCTGCTCTGCCTCGCCTTCGGCATCGGCGCGCCGGCCGCCGCGGCGGTGGTCGCCGCGGTCGCGTTCGGCGCGGTGCCGGCGCTGCCGATGTTCGCCTATCGGCTGGCCCGGCTGCCCGTCCCGTCCATTCCCACCGGCCCGGACGACCTGAAGACCGATGCCGAGTCGGTGGACGGCCGCCGGGTGCTCCAGCTCAGCGAGCGGGCCGACGCGTTCCTGACCGGTCTGTTGTGGACGGTGTCGCTGCTGGTGCTCGGCGCCCAGGTGGTGCTCGCCCTCGACGGCCGGCTGTCGGCGGTGCTGCTCTGCCTCGTGCTGGCGCTGCTGTCGCTGCTCCGGGCCCGGCCGTTCCTCGGCCGCGCCCAGCGCGTCCCGGTGCTGGTCACCGGCACCGCCGGGCTCGGCCTGGCCGCCGCCGCCGCGTTCGCCGGCGGCTCGCTGGCGGTCCGCCTCGGGCTGGTCCTCGGCGGGCTGCTGCTGGCGGCCGTGGTAAGCCTGATCTACGGGCTGACCGTGGCCGGCAAGCGGATCTCGCCGGTCTGGGGCCGGCTGCTGGACATCGTCGAGATCATGCTGATCATCGCGCTGGTCCCGCTGGCCGTCTGGGTGCTCGGCCTCTACGGCTGGATCGTCAACCTCCGCCCCTGACCCGATCCGGCGCACCCACCGGAAATCGTCCGGAGTGGGGTCAGCGGGTGGCCGGAGCGGTGGTGACGGTGCGGGCGACCGGGGCGGTGGCGTAGACGCCGGGGCCGTGCTGGCCGTCCACCGGGCGACCCGGCGCGCCGCACCGGCGGGCGACGTCCCGCACCACCTTGACCAGCGCCTCGACGTGGTCGTCCAGCGCCGCGACGCGGAGCAGCGGCACGGTGCGCCCGCCCGGCAGCACCGCGGCGGCCAGCGTGTGCGACGGCGCGGAGGTCGCGGTCACCGCGTCCACCAGCGCACCGAACGGGGTGCCGGCCCGGGCCCGCAGGGCGAGGCAGCGCTGCGTCCAGCCACCGCCACGCAACCCGGTCCAGGTCTCGGCGGGCGGCGCCGGGGCGAGGTCCAGCCCGGCGGCCGAGACCACCGCCGCCCGCAGTTCGTCGCGACCGAGCGCGCGGTGGGCCAGCCCGGCGGCGGTCAGCGCCTTGCCGAGCCGGCCGATGCCGGCCGCCAGGGTGCGGTGCACACCGGGCATCCCGCCGCCCCGGCTGACCGTCTCCACCCGGGCGTCCGGCACGGAGAGCCGCAGCGCCACCCAGACCGTGCGGTGGGCCGCCGGCGGGGCGCCCGGCGCCGGGTACCAGACCAGGGTGTGCGACACCACCTGGGCGAGACTGACCGGCCCGGTGAAGTCGGCGAGCACCCGCAGCGCCCGGTCCACCACCGACGCCTCCGCCGAACCGGCGGGCGCGCCGGGGCGGCCCTGCACCGCCACCGCCGCGAACCAACCCTGCCCGTCCTGCCCGATGCCGAGCCGGGTGCCGCGGTCCGTGAGTTCGATCACACTCAATTCGGGAGCGAGCACGGCCAGCCGCGGGTCGGCGCCGCCGTCCGCCGCCACCGTGCTGCGGGCCTGCTCCCGGCGGCGCCGCAGCCGGCGCCGCAGCAACAGGTCCTCGTACCACCAGCGGCCGCCCCGGCGGGCGAAGGCGGCGACCACGACCAGCACGGCCACGGCGGCCACCGTGCCGGCCAGCCAGCCGGGCCCGCCCAGCGCCGCCCAGACGGCCAGCGCGCAGAGTTCCACCAGCACGAGCTGCCCGACGACGACCGGGCCGATCCGTCCGCGTTCGCGCCGGTCGGCCGGGGTGACCGGCCGCTCCGCGACGCCGGACGGGTCCGTGGCCGTACGGCCGGGTGGCGCCTGAACCTGCGTCATCGGTGGCAGTCCCTTCTGGACGGTGGGGCATCCCGTCGCGACCGGGGCGCGGGCGCTGGTCCCGGTGACCCGTCGACGGCCCCTTATCGTAGGGAAGCCCGCGACACGACTCGGACCTGATCGTCGCGGACCCACCCCGCCGGAGGTAAGTCATGCGGACCCGCCGCGATCAGGTGCAGGCGTACCGCTTCGTCACCCGCCGGATCGTCTCGGCGTTGCTGTCGGGCGACCCCGAGACCAGCAACCTGCCCATGCGGCGGCTCGGCATGGCGGTCTTCGGCAGCGTGATCGCCGCGGCGGTGGTGCTCGGCGGCGCCGGCGCGTACGGGCAGCTCACCGGCAACACCGCGCCGCTGGAGCCGAACACCCTGGTGATCGAGCGGGAGACCGGCGCGACGTACGTCTACCTCGACGACGGGCAACTGCACCCGACGCTCAACTACGCCTCGGCCCGGCTGATCCTCAACGAGGCGGACCCGCCGGTCCGGACGATGTCCCAGGCGTCGATCCGGGACCGGTCGCGCGGACGTACCGTCGGCATCGTCGGCGCCCCGGACGCGCTGCCCGACCGCAAGTCGCTGACCGGTCTGCCCTGGTCGGTCTGCGACGTCCCCGATCCGGCCGGCCCCCGCCGGTCCAGCACCCGGGTGGTGATCGACCGGCCGCTCGCCGGCGGCGTGCCGCTGGGCGACCGCGCGGTCCTGGTGTCGGTCGACGACCAGCGACACCTGCTCACCAACGACCTCCGGCTCCAGGTGGTGGGGGGCGACCCGGCGATCGCCGCGCTGCGGATGGCCGGCGCGCCCACGCTCACCGTCGGCCACCAGCTGCTCAACGCGGTCCCGGCGGGTCCCGCGCTGCGGGAGCCGGCCATCGACGGCGAGGACGAGAGCAGCGACGTCGCCGTCGGCGACGCTCCGGCCCGGATCGGGCAGGTCTTCCGGGCCGCCGGCCGGCACTACGTGCTCACCCGCGACGGCCTGGCCTCGATCGGCGAGCTCAGCGCGCTGTTGCTGCTGCGCGACGGCGGCACGGTCACCGACATCACCCCGGACCAGGCCGGCCGGCTCCTCAGCGAGCAGCGGGTGGAGGAGAACGGGATGCCGCAGACGCTGCCCGCCCTGTACCCGGTCCGCCCGGGTCAGACGGTGCTCTGCGCGACCTACCGGGCGGGGGCGGGCGGTGGGCCGCCCACCACCACGCTGGAGGTCTTCGACCGGGCCCCGGCCGAGCTGACCGCGGCGGCGAGCGCGGCCGGGCCGCTGCCGGTCCGGCAGAGCGCCCGCGACACGGTGCGTACGGCCGACGCCGTGCTGCTCGCCGGCGGCAAGGGCGTGCTGGTCCAGGCGACGACGGGCGCCGGGGAGAGCGGTACGGCCGCACCCGGCTCGACGGTCTACCTGATCAGCGCCCAGGGCGTCCGCTACCCGCTGGGCACCCGGTCGGGCGACGCGATGACCGCCCTGGGCTACGGGGGTGTCACCCCGCTGGCGGTGCCCTCGTCGCTGCTGGCGCTGATCCCCACCGGGCCCACCCTGGAGCGGGGGGACGCACTGTCCATTTTCGAGCCCGCCGCGGCGGTGCCGGCCGGGCCGGCGGCGTCCGGGTCACCGGCCGCCGGCGGGTAGGCCGGTCCACGGCGCGAACAGCGGGTCGCCCGGCTCGCGGCCGTCGACTAACCTGAGCATCGGCAACGGTTATCGACCAGACGTACGGGGATGCTGCCATGACCGGGCGCACGACAGTCGACCTGATGTCCCTGGAGGACTTCCACCAGCGGTTGGCCGGCCGGCTGACCCAGGCGGAAACGGTGCTGAAGAAGCTCAACACCGAGATGCAGTGCCGGCCCCCGGCGCTGGGCACCTTCACCGACGCCACCAGCAACGCCCGCAGGTACTCCGACATCCACCTGTCCTATGTGGAGCAGGTCGGCCGGTTGCGTCGGGCCGTCGAGGCGGCGCAGAGCGCCACCGCCACCATCCTGGCCAACTACCGGACGGCCGAGGCGCGCAACGCGGCCAACGCCGCCGACATCGCCGCCGCGCTGACCGGCGTCGACGACGCGCTGAAGCGGCAGGAGGCCCCGCGTGTCTGAGTACACCGCGCGCTACCAGAGCGTCAGCCACGAGGAGCTCTACAACGGCGTGATGGCCGGCAAGCCGGGCCAGATCGACGACCTGGCCGCCCAGTGGACCTCGCTCAAGGGCATCCTCGACAACCTCGGCAAGGAGCTCGGCGGCGATCTCGACAAGCTCGCCAACACCTGGACGGGCGAGGCCGGGCAGGAGTTCCAGCGCCGGCTGAAGTTCATCGTCAGCTACTCGGACACCCTCGGCGAGGGCATGGCCGACCTCAGCCGCGCGCTGACCCTGATGGCCGACCAACTGCGCACCGCACACCAGCAGGCGGAGAGCCCGGAGGAGACCGACGACCACGACAAGGCCGCCTCCGGTGCGATGAAGGGCGCGGTCTTCGGCGTGCCGGGCGTGATCGTCGGCGGGCTGCTCGGCCACCAGCAGGACAAGGCCGAGCAGGAGAAGGCGCACCAGCGCATGGTCAACGTGGTGGCCGAGCTGGCCGCCGGCTACGACCTCTCGGCGTACGGCCGGCTGGTCCCGCCGCCGCCGCCTCCGCCGGAGACCCCGGACACCGTCAGCGGTGACTCCTCGACGCCGCGCGGCGGTCCCGGCGCGAGCACGCCGACGGCCGCACCGACCAGCACCGGCCTCAGCCCGCAGACCGGTGGCAACACCGTGGCGGGTCCCGACCGGCCCGCGCCCGGCCCGGGCGGCGGATCCGGTGGCGGCGCCTCCACCGGCGGCGCCCCGGGCACCATCGACGGCACGACCGGCACCGATCTCGGCACCTCGCTCGCCGGGGCCAACCCGCTGACCAGCGGTTCGCCGCTCGGTGGCGGGCCGGCCGTCGGCCTCGGCGGCGGCACGGCGGCGGCCTCGGCCGGCACCGGGCCGGGCCTGCTCATCGGTGGGGCGGGCGCCGGGCTGATCGGCACCGCCGCGCTGGCCGGCTCGAGCGGCGGCACCCCGACCACCTCGGTCCGGCCCACCGGCGGCACGGCGGCCGCCGAGACCAGGTCGGCCAGCGGGGTCGGGCGCAGCATGGGCGGGCGGGGCGCCGACAGCGCGGCCCGGAACGCCGCCACCGCCCGACAGGGCCGGGCGGCCAACCGGGCCGGCGTGCTGGGCGGCCGCGGGCAGCACGACGACGACACCTCGGACGACCGACTGACCTGGCTCACCGAGGACGACATGGTCTGGCAGGACGGCGCGGACGCCGCGCCGCCGGTGCTCGGCACCGATCGCTGACCGGCGCCACACCGACGACGGCCCATCCGGCGGGCGACCACCGGGCGGGCCGTCGTCGTTCCGCCGGATGGGCGGCGACCGTCCACACCGCACCCGTGGCGTCGGTCACCGTCCCCGTCGCCGTGCTGCGATCACCGGAATCGGACGATAGGTTGGTGACGTGCCGTCCGTAGCGTCCGCCCACCCGTTGTGGTCGGTCACGCTGCGCGCGCTACGGGCGATGACCCGCCTGGCGGCGACGGCGCTGGTGCTCGTCGTCGGCCTCGGCGGCGTGACCGCCGCGACCGCCACCGAGCCGGCCAGCACCGCCGCGCAGCTCCGGCCGGTCGCCGTGACGAGCCGGGTCGACGAGCTGCGTCCCGAGGCCGCGCCGACCGCGGCGGCACCGACCATCGACGCCACCACCACCACGCAGCCGGGGGCCGCCGAGCGTGCCACCCCGGTGATCGCCGACGCGGCGGGCACCGCCCGGCCCGACGGGCCGGTGGCCGGTCCCGGCCGTGGCGAGCCGGCGCGGCGCGGTCCGCCCACGGCCTGACCGTCAGCCCCGTCGCCGCGTTGGTGCCCGCCCGGCCGACGGGCTGAGGTGCGCGACGCGCCCCGGCGCACCGGCCCCCGCCGATGCCGCCCCACCGCCCGCACCCGCACGACCGGGCCCCGTGACCGTCGATCCCTCCCTGCCGCCGTGAGGTGCTGCTGATGCGAACCGTGCTCTCCGCCGTCCTACCCGACGTCCCCCGGGCCGCCGCGATCTGGTTGAGCCTGCTCGGCGTGGTGGCCGTCATCGTCACCGGCCTGCTGCTGCGACCGGGTCGCCTCCGCTCCGACGCCGGCGCCCGCATCCGGCAGGCGGCGATGCCGATCCAGCTCGAACTGGCCGAAGAGGAGCGCGAGCGGGCCCGCTACGCGGCGGAGGTCGCGGTGGCGGCCGAGCGGGCGACCGCCACCGCCCAGCGCCGCCGGGCCGAGTGGCTGGCCGCGCAGGAGGAGGTCGAGCAGGCCTGGCAGGCGTACGAGGCCGCCGAGGCGGACGTCCGACGGCTGGCGGCGGCCGCGGCCCTGCCGCTGCCCCGCACCGCCCGCACCCCCGCCGAGTACGCCGACCGCGAGCGCTTCCTGCACCGCGCCGCGCTGGACGCGTACTGGCGGCGGGAGCTGTCGGTGGATCAGCTCAGCGATGTCTTCGCCCACCGCAACGGCTGGGACCCGCGGCGGCACCCGGTCGAGCAGGAACTGGTGCTGCGCCGGGCGATCCGGGACAACCTGCTCGCCCGGCAGGAGGCGGCCCGGGAACGGGAGCAGGCCGCCTGGCGGGCCGCCGAGCTGGCCGTAGCCGCCGCGCGCAGCCTGCGGGAGGAGGCGTTCGCCGCGACCGACCGCCGTCCGGAGGAGGCCCCGTCGCTGCTGCCGCTGACCGAGGGCCCGCGCACGTCCGCGATCGAGCAGACCCGGGAGCTGCCCCCGGTCGCCCGGGGTCGGGCGGCGGCGGCCGCGTACTGAACCCGGCGCGGTTCGCTCCCCGACCGGTGCGGGGGTGGGCGGGCCGGGCTAGCGTGAGGGTATGTCCCGTGAGGCGTGGCTCATCGCGGTGGTCGTCGGCGTCCTGGTGGTCGCCATGCTCATCGGCGCCGTGTGGCTGGCCGTCCGGGTGGTCCGGGCCCGGCGGCTGCTCGGCGATCTCGGCGGGGGCGGCAAGGTCGCCTTCTACGGCGCGCTGGTCTACGCCATCTTCCCGGTGGACCTGCTCCCCGACCCGATCTACCTCGACGACATGGGCGTGCTGGCCGGCGCGTTGATCTACCTCACCCGGCTGGCCGCCAAGCGCCGGGCGGCGACCCGGCCGCTGCCCGGCCAGCCCGGCACCCCGCCCGGTCCCGGCCGGGTCCGTCGCCCCGTCTCCTGAGCCGCGCCCGGCGCCGCATGTCATGATCGGTGCCGCACCGCGAGACAGGGGACGGGCATGCCGGCGCATCGGTTGGACCTTCGGGACGAGCGGGTCGTCGCGTTCTGCCGGGAGCGACACCTGGCCACGCTGACCACCCTGCGCGCGGACGGCACCCCGCACGTGGTACCCGTCGGGGTCACCGTCGACCCGGAGGCGGGTCTGGCCCGGGTGATCACCAGCGGTGGCTCGCACAAGGCCCGTCAGGTCGCCGCCGCCGGCTCCGAGGGGGCGCCGGTGGCCGTCTGCCAGGTGGACGGACGCCGCTGGCTGACCGTGGAGGGGCGGGCGGTGGTCCGGTCGGAACCCGACGCCGTCACCGAGGCCGAACGCCGGTACGCCGAGCGCTACCGGACGCCGCGGGCGAATCCGGAGCGGGTGGTCATCGAGATCTCGGTGACCCGGGTGCTGGGCGCGCTCTGACCGGGTCGCACCGCCCGACCCGGATCACCGCCTGACCGGCGAGTCCGACGTCCCCTACCGCGCTTCCGCGTCCCGGTCGCGCCCGTTGACCGGAGCGTGCCCGTTTGGGGGGTTCACCGACGGCTTCCCGGCACCCCGGAATCCTGCCGCTGCTGCCGCTGTTGCACCTGGTCGTACTGCCGGGGCGCCCACCGACCGAGCGGAATGCCGGTCGGAGCAGGGCCGTTACACCCCCCGGTACGCCCGTGGCCGACCGGCCCGGGCCTGCCCGGATCCCTTGAGCCGAGCGCCTTTCCCGGTGCACGCGGCGCCGGTTTCCCGGAGCCGACAACCCCCCGATTGGAGCCCGACCCATGAACCCGATCCTGAAGAAGAGCGGTCTGTCCGTCGCCGGGCTGCTGGTGGCCGGCGGGTGCGTCGCGGGCCCCGCGATGGCCGCCCAGGCCGCGCCGGCCGAGACCACCCCGGTCGCCTCGCCGCACAGCGACAAGGGCGGCCGCGCCGACAAGGGCGGTCGCGCCGACAAGCGCGCCGAGCGCACCGTCGGCATCGAGTACCAGGCGCAGCCCAACTTCTACTACTGTGGCCCCGCCGCGACCCGGATCGCACTGTCCGCCCAGGGCAAGGCGCTGTCCCAGGACGAGGTCGCGAAGCGGCTGGGCACCACCGAGGCCGGCACCGACTCGGCGCTGGACACCACCCGGGTGCTCAACGAGCTGACCGGCGGCCGGTACAAGACCACCGAGATCCCCGGTTCGGTCGCCAAGCCGGAGGAGGTCGACCGGCTGCGTGTCGACGTGCTGGACGCGCTGGACGCCGGCCGGCCGGTGGTGGCCAACGTCAAGGGCACCGCGGTGGACACCGAGGGCAACCCGCACTCGTACGAGGGTGGCCACTACCTGACCCTGGTGGGCTACCGCGACGGCGGTGACCTGATCCGGGTCGCCGACCCGGCCAGCCCGCTGGCCGAGTACTGGATGACCCTGGAGAAGGTCGCCAACTGGATCGCCGAGCGCGGCTACTCGTCCTGACCTGGACGGATCAGCGGGCCGGTCTCCCCCTGGCGGGGAGGCCGGCCCGTCCGCGTCGGCCGTGCCGGCGCGTTCGCCGGGCACGGCCGGACGACTTCGGCCGCACCCGGCGTTCCAGCCGGCCCCGGGCGAGTGGCCGCCGGGCGAACTCGCCGGCGCCGGCGGCCTGCCGGACCAGCCGATTGGCCTCGTCCGGCTCGCACCCGATCGACCGGAGCAGGTCGCTCGCGGCGGTACGCAGGTCGGTCACCACGGTGTCGCCGAAGTTGCCGACCCCCTCGGCCCAGGCCCGGCCGGCCAGTTCGGCCGCCTCCAGCACCAGTTGCCGGCTGCGCTCGGGCGATTCGCCGCGCTGGCACTCCCGCCGCAGTTCGCGGATCGCGTTCGCGAACCGGGACACCGCGTCCGCCAGCTCGACCGGCGCGTGTTCGCCGTACTGGAGCAGCGTGGCCGACCGGCGGGCCATCGCCCGACTGTCGAGCACCATCCGCTCCAGATGCTGGGCGCTGCGGGCGTAGCGGTGGAAGTCCTGCCGCCGGTGCCACCGGGCCGGCGCCACCGTGACCACCTCCTCGGCACCGCTGAGCGACTCGTTCAGCCGCCCGATGTCGGCGTCCAGGCCGCGCATCTGGTCCAGGGCCCGCACGATCCGGTCCGGGTCCCGCCGGGCGAGGCCCCGGGCCACCTCGTGCAGCTGCTCGGTGATCTGCGTGAAGATCGGCGCGGCGGCCCGGTCCAGCACCCGCAGCGGGTTGACCGGCAGCAGCAGGGCCACCACCAGCAGGCCGACCACGCTGCCGATCAGCGCGTCGAGGATCCGGGGCACCTCCAGGTTGCGCTCGGACGGGGAGAGCGTGGCGATCAGCACGGCGGTACCGCCCGCCTGACCGACCAGGGAGCCGCTGCGGCCGGCGACCAGCAGCGCCGCCGCGATCGCCAGCGTGACCACCAGGCCGGTCTGCCACGGGCCGAACCCGAGCCAGTACAGCAGCACGTCGCCCACGATGATGCCGAGCGCCACCCCGACCAGCAGCTCGAACGTCCGCTGGGCGCGCTGCCCGATCGCGGAGGCGATGGTGCCGACGGCGGCGGCCGGGGCGAAGACGTGCGGGCCGGCGCCGAGCAGCTTCTGCGCGAGCAGCGCGGCCAGCGCGGCGGCCAGCCCCGCCTGGAGGGCGATCATCACGGTGACCTCCAGCTGCCGCAGCCGCAGCCGGCCCGCCCGCGCGCCGCGCTCCCAGGCCCCGGTCACCACCCGGCCGCCCCGCTCCCCGACCGCGTCCAGCGGAGACCGGACCGAGTCGCCCGTCGGGCGGTTGTCGGTCATGGCGGCGGTTACCCGCGCCGGAGCGGGTGAATCGCGCGGTGCCTCGTGGTGGATTCACCCGTCCGCCCGCGGGTACCAGCCCGGTCAACCGACCGTTTCCGCAACCGGTAAGGGGCCAACCATGACCGAGGCACAGACCACCGGTCAGGACGTCGTCGACGTACTGACCGCCGACCACCGCGAGGTCGAGACGCTCTTCGTCGAGCTGGAGAGCCGGCAGGGCACCCCCGAGCACCGCCGGCAGCTGGCCGACGTGGTGATCGCCGAGCTGGTCCGGCACGCCGTCGCCGAGGAGATGTACGTCTACCCGGCCGCGCGCAGGGCGCTGCCGGACGGCGACCAGCTCGCCGAGCACGAGATCGCCGAGCACTCCGACGCCGAACGGACCATGAAGGAACTCGAGTCGGTGGATCCCTCCGACCCCCGCTTCGACGAGCTCCTCGCCCACCTGACGGGCACGATCCGCCACCACATACGGGACGAGGAGGGCGACCTGTTCCCCCGGCTGCGCGCCGCCGTGGCCAAGGAGGAACTGGTGGAGTTGGCCGGCAAGGTGACGGCGGCCAAGAAGGCCGGGCCGACCCGGCCGCACCCGGCCGCCCCGGACCACCCGCCGGCCAACAAGCTGCTCAACCCCGGTGCCGGCCTGGTCGACCGGATGCGCGACGCGCTCAGCAGCCGGCCCACCTCGATGGCCGAGCTGCGCGACCGGCAGAGCTGACCGCGCCGGCACCGCCGCGCTCGGGAAAGGACGGTCCCGGGCCGCCGACCACGAGGCGACCCGGGACCGGTCGGGCTGTCAGCGGACCTGGTCACCCTCGCCGGTACGCGCCTGGGCCTGGTCGACGCCCTTGTCGATCTGTTCGTCGTACTTGCCGCCGGTGCGCTGGTCGGCCATCTCGCCGCCCTTCTCCATCCCCTGGTCGACCTGCTTGTCGTGCTTGTCGGCGAGGTCCTTGGCCTTGTCCGTGAAGTCGCTCATCGGGGAATCTCCTCCGGTCGGGGTCGAACCTTCTGCCTTCCCCGTGGCCTGGGCACAAACGCCGCCGGCGGGGCCGGACCTCCGCGGGCGCCCTGGAGCTGATGTCGCAGCCGATCCACCACCGGACCGTCGGGCGACGTCGCAGACCGGTCAGCCGCAGCAGCAGCGGCCACACGCCCGGGACGGACCCGAGCGCGGTGACCGACCCGCGCCCCCCGGACCAGGGCGCGGAACGGCGCGCCGGCCACCGCCGGGCGGCCTAGCGTGGGCACGGGTGTCGGACGGACGCCGGCCGGGTACCGACCACGCCGGAGATCGAGGAGGGCCGACGTGAGTGACGACGGTGCCGGGCGTACGCCCGAGGAGACGACGGGCCGGGACGCCAGCCCCCGGCAGGCCTGGGCGGCGCTGCCGTGGCTGGTCCGCTCGGCGGTGGTCTGGAGCGCCTGCCTGGTGGTCGTCGCCGCCGGGCTCTACCTGCTCGGCCGGATCGCGGTACTGCTAGCGCCGCTGGCCATCGCGCTGGCCGCGACCGTGTTCCTGACCGCGCTGCTCGACCCGGTGCTGCTCCGGCTGCGCCGGCTCCGCCTGCCGCCCGCGCTGGCCGCCCTGCTCACCGTGCTGCTGCTGCTCGGCATCCTGGTCGGGGTCGGCGTGCTGGTGTGGAACCTGACCGCCAGCCAGTTCAGTGAGCTGAGCGAGGAGCTCCAGCGCGGCCTGCAACGCACCCGGGACTTCGTCACCTCCACCCTCCCGGTCAACGACCAGCAGCTCGACCGGCTCATCGGGCAGGCCCGCCAGGCACTGAGCCAGGGTTCGGTGGACCCGGTGGCCGGCGCGCGGACCGTCGGCGAGGTGCTCGGCTCCGCGCTGCTCGCGCTGGTGCTCCTCTTCTTCCTGCTCAAGGACGGCCGGTCGATGTGGCACTGGGTGCTGACCCGGACGACCGGACCGAACCGGGCGGTGACCGCCGAGGCCGGCCGGGTCGGCTGGCGCACGCTGGGCGCGTACAGCCGGGGGACGATGATGATCGCGGCGATCGACGCGATCGGCATCGGGCTAGCCCTGGTGGTGCTCCGCGTGCCGCTCGCCCTGCCGCTCGCGCTGATCACCTTCATCGGCGGGTTCGTGCCGATCATCGGGGCCACCGTGGCCGGCACGGTGGCGGTGCTGGTGGCGCTCGCGGCCAAGGGGCCGGTCACCGCGCTGCTCACCCTGGCCGCCGTCATCGCCGTGCAGCAGATGGAGGGCAACCTTTTGGAGCCCCTGATCATGAAGCGGCAGGTCCGCCTGCATCCGGCGGTGATCCTGGTCGCGGTCACCGCCGGCACGCTGGTCGCCGGGATCGCCGGCGCCTTCGTCGCGGTGCCGATCACGGCCGTGGTCTGGCGGATCGTGGAGACGGTCCAGGAGCACCGCGACGCCCGCCCGGCCACGGGCTGACCGCCGCCCCGCGCCGGCCGAGGTCAGGACGGGATCGGGTGGCCGAGATGGGTGGTGAACCAGTTGGCCGCGGAGTCGGCCACCTGCTCCATCGTGCCGGGCTCCTCGAAGAGATGGGTGGCGCCGGGGACGACCCTCAGCTCCGCGGTGTCCGGGAGTGCCGCCTGGGCCTGCTCGTTCAGCGTGATCACCTGCTCGTCGAGGCCGCCGACCAGCAACAGCGTCGGAGCGCGTACCTGGCCCAGGGCCGGCCCGGCCAGGTCGGGCCGGCCGCCCCGGGAGACCACCGCGCCCACCAGGTCGGGTCGGGCCGCCGCGGCGACCAGGGCAGCGGCGGCCCCGGTGCTGGCGCCGAAGAGGCCGATCGGCACCGGCCCGAAGGGTCGCTCGACGGCCAGCCAGTCGACGATGGCCGCCAGCCGGCCGGCGAGCATGTCGATGTCGAACCGCAGCTCGGCGGTGCGGGCGTCCAGTTGGTCCTCGGTCGCGGTGAGCAGGTCGACCAGCACGGTGCCGAGTGCCTGCCGGTTGAGCACGTGCGCCACCGCGACATTGCGGGGGCTGTGCCGGGAACTGCCACTGCCATGTGCGAAGAGCACCACCCCGGTGGGTTCCGCCGGAATGAGCAGATCGGCGGTGAGCTCGACCTCCCCCGCCGGGATCGTCACCTCGCTGCTGCGCACGTCCATCTCGACCTCCACCCCGCCGGCCGGTCCGCCGGCTGCGCCAGCGGGCTTACCCGGCGGTGCCCGCCGCACTCCGGCGTTTGCCGGCGGGGTGGTCGGGTAGCCGACGGGCGACCGCAGACCGTACCGGCGCGAGGGCGCCCCGACGGATCGCGAGGATCGCCATGGCGCAGCAGCAGCGAGGGTCCCGACCGCAGAGCGCCGAGCGGGACCGGCGGGAACAGGACGAGGAACGCAGCCGGGACTGGGCGGACGAGGCCGCCCAGGCGCGGGTCGCCGACGATCCGCGGGCGATGGCCCCGCGCGACGCCGGGGGTCGGCCCTCCCAGGGCAAGCCGCTCTGACCGGTCGCCGCCGGCCCGCGTGCGTCGCGGGCCGGCGGCACGGGCCGGCACGGACGCCGGAGCCTACGGCTCGTTCTCCGGCAGCCGCAGCAGCGGCGTCCGGCCCTGGGCCTGTTCCGGCGCCGGACCGGAGACCTCCAGCGGCGGCACCGGCAGGGTCACCGGCTCGTCACAGGTGACCCGCACCTTCTCACCGTGGTGGCGCAGCTCCAGCACGTCGTCCGGGTCGCCGTGCCGCAGCGCGTAGGTCACCTGGTGCGGCCCCACGTCGACCCGCAACCGCAGGTTCCGCCACTGCAAGGAGAACTCCAAGCGGCTGAGCCGGCTGGAGAGCCGGGGCGAGAAGGACAGCGTGCCGTCGTGGTCGCGCAGCCCGCCGAAGCCGGCGACCAGCGCGATCCACGCGCCGGCCAGCGATGCCATGTGCACGCCGTCCCGGGTGTTCTCGTTCAGGTCGTGCAGGTCCATCAGCGCGGCCTCGCGCAGGTAGCTGTGCGCCAGTTCGGGGTGGCCGACCTCGACCGCCAGCACCGCCTGGGTGGAGGCCGACAGCGAAGAGTCCCGGACGGTACGGCGCTCGTAGTAGAGGAAGTTGCGCAGCTTCTCCTCCGGGGTGAACGCGTCGCCCCGCCAGTGCATGGCCAGCACCAGGTCGGCCTGCTTGATCACCTGCTTGCGGTACAGGTCGAAGTACGGGTAGTGCAGCAGCAGCGGGTACTTCTCCGGCGGGGTGTGCTCGAAATCCCACTCCTGCAACCGGGTGAAGCCGTCCACCTGTTGGTGGACGTCGAGTTCCTCGTCGTACGGGATGTGCATGTCCATCGCCGCGTCCCGCCAGGCGGCCGCCTCCTCGTCGGTCACCCCGAGGTGGAACGCCTCGTCCCGGTGGCGCATCACCGCCTCGGCGGCGGTGAGCAGGTTCCGCTGCGCCATCAGGTTGGTGTAGATGTTGTCGTTCTTCACCGCGGTGTACTCGTCCGGGCCGGTCACCCCGTCGATGTGGAACCGGCCGTGCCGGTCGTGGTGGCCGAGCGAGCGCCACAGCCGGGCGGTCTCCACCAGCAGCTCCAACCCGATCTCCCGTTCCAGCTCGACGTCCCCGGTGACCAGCACGTAGCGCCGCAGCGCGTCGGCGACGTCGGCCGCGATGTGGAACGCCGCGGTGCCCGCCGGCCAGTAGCCCGACGACTCCGGACCCTCGATGGTCCGCCAGGGGAACGCGGCGCCGTGCAGGTTCAACGTCCGGGCCCGCTCGTGTGCGCTGGACAGGGTGCGGTGCCGCCAGTGCAGCGCGTTCCGGACCGCGGGAGGGTGGGTGTAGGTGAGCACCGGCAGGACGAACATCTCGGTGTCCCAGAAGGCGTGCCCGTCATACCCCGGGCCGGTAAGCCCCTTCGCCGCGATCGGCCGGCGCTCCGCCCGGGCGCCCGCCTGTAGCACGTGGAAGAGCCCGAAGCGCACCGCCTGCTGCACCTCCGGGTCGCCCTCCACCACCACGTCGGCGGCGTCCCAGAACTCGTCGAGGTACTCCCGCTGCTCCCGGCACAGCCCCTCCCAGCCGTCCAGCTTCGCCCCGGCGAGCGCCGCGCCGACCTGGTCGCGCAGCGCCGGCAGCGAGCGCCGGCTGGACCAGCCGTACGTCAGGTACTTGACCACCCGCAGCGTCTGACCCGGCTTGAGCACGCACCCGACGGTGGTCCGGACCCAGTCCTGGTAGCCCTCGGACTCGATGGTGGTGCGCGTGGAGCTCTGCACCTCGTGGTCCATCGCGGCGGCCACCCGCAGCCCGGAGACCTTGGTCCGGTGGATCAGCAGCCCGCCGTCGTCGGTGGTCAACTCCTCCTCGGCGAGCAGCGGCGACTCGAGCACCGCCGCCACCCGCGGGTCCTTGCTCTGCGCCGGCAGCGTCTCGTTCGCCACCAGCTCCGACTGGAGGATCAGCCGCAGCGGCCCGTCGACCGCCTCCACCTCGTAGTTGATCGCCGCGACCGCCCGCTGGGTGAACGAGACCAGCCGGGTGCTGCGCACCTTGACCTCGCGCCCGGCCGGGGAGCGCCAGTGCAGCTCCCGGTGCAGGGTGCCGGCGCGCATGTCGAGGATCCGCTCGTGGGCGAGCAGCTCGCCGTAGCGGACGTCGAGCGGCTCGTCGTCGACCAGCAGCCGGATCAGCTTGCCGTTGGTCACGTTCACGATGGTCTGACCCGACTCGGGGAAGCCGAACCCGGCCTCGGCGTACGGCAGTGGTCGCAGCTCGTAGAAGGAGTTGAGGTAGGTGCCCGGCAGGCCGTGCGGCTCGCCCTCGTCGAGGTTGCCGCGCAGCCCGACGTGGCCGTTGGAGAGCGCGAAGACCGACTCCGACTGGGCCAGCACGTCCATGTCCAGCCGGGTCTCCCGGACGTGCCACGGCTCGACCGGATAGGCCCGTTCCCTGATCATGCGCTCCGCCCCTCGTCGAGCAGTTCGGCGAGGTCGCCGACCACGATGTCCGCGCCGTGCGCCCGCAACTCGTCGGCCTGTCCCACCCGGTCGACCCCGACCACGAAGCCGAACCCGCCGGCCCGCCCGGCGGCCACCCCGGCCAAAGCGTCCTCGAAGACGGCGGCGTGCGCCGGGTCCACCCCGAGCAGCTTCGCGCCGGCCAGGAAGGTGTCCGGGTGCGGCTTGCCGCGCAGCCCCTGGGCGCGCGCGACCAGCCCGTCCACCCGCGCCTCGATCAGCGGCTCCAGGCCGGCGGCGGCGACCACCTCCCGGCCGTTCGCGCTGGCCGTGACGACCGCGCGGCGCAGGCCGGCGGCCACGGCCGCCTTCAGGTACGTGACCGAGCCCGGGTAGACGTCGACACCGTGGGTGCGTAGCTCCTGCAGGAGCCGGACGTTCTTGCGGTTGCCGACGCCGTTGACCGTCTCCGCCTCGGGCGGGTCGTCCGGCGCCCCGTCGGGCAGTACGACCCCGCGCGAGGCGAGGAAGGCCCGCACCCCGTCGGCGCGGGGCCGCCCGTCGACGTACCGGTTGTAGTCGGGCCCCGGATCGAAGGGCCGGAAGGACTCGCCGGTGACCGTCGCACGCTGCCGGAGGAACTCGTCGAAGGTCGCCTTCCAGGCGGCGTTGTGCACCCGGGCGGTCTGCGTCAGCACACCGTCGAGGTCGAAGAGACACGCGGTCACGTGAGCAGGTAGGCCCAGCACGGTACGAATCTATCCAGACCACCGCCGGGAGAAACGCGTTTCCGCCCCGCCGCGCGGTTCAGTTCGGCCGCAACGTCCAGATCACGGTCATCGCCGAGGTGGGCTTGCCCTCCTCGGTGGCGATCTCCACCTGCACCGGGAACTCCGGCCGCTGCCCGGCCGCCAGCTCGGCGACCACCTCGGCGGCCGGCCGGCCGAGCCGGGCGGTGGCCAGCACCGGCCCCATGGCCAGCTTCCGGTAGGCGATCTCGGCGCGCACGGCCAGCGGCACCGCGCGGTCGAGCAGCTGCCCGAACGCGGCCAGCACCACCGCGCCGGAGGCGGTCTCGCCGAGGGTGAACATCGCCCCGGCGTGCGGGCCGCCGACGTGGTTGTGGGTGGCCGGCGAGTCGGGCAGCCGGACGACCGCCCGCACCCCGCCCTCCGCCTCGGGGGCCACCTCGACGAACTCGAGATTCAGCGTGCGGGCGAACGGCACGGCCTCGAGCATGCCGGCCGCGACCTGGCGCGAGTCGATGGTCATACCCGGACGTTACTAGCCAGTAACTTCGCCGGCAAGACCCGCGCCCGCCCCCGGTGCGGGGACGGGCGCGTCGCGGTCGGCGATCAGAGGTTGGCGATGGTGCGGAGGATCTCGGCGTAGAAGTTGCCGTCGATGCTGCGGAACAGCGCGAAGCCCTGCCCGGGGTCGCCGAAGAAGGGGCGCAGCGTCCAGGCCAGCTGGGTGCCGACGAAGCCGAAGAGCAGGATCCAGATGTAGAGCAGGGTCATGCTGGCCGGGCGCTGGCCCGGCTCGCCGCGCCGCGCCGGCGGGGTGGCCCACGGCCGCTGCGCGTAGCCGGGCGGCAGCAGCCCGGGCGGGTACGCGGCCATCGGCTGCCCGCCGACCGTGACGAGCGCCGGCTGCCCGACGAATGCCGGCTGCGCGACGGGAGCGGGCTGCTCGGGCTGGCCGGTGGCGGCCGCTCCGGACCCGGCGCCGGCCGGCGCGCCGCCGTTCGCGGCCACCGCCGCACCGCTCACGGCCGCCCCGGCCGGCACCGGTTCGGCGACCGCCGGGGCCGGCTGCGCCGCGTCGACCGTGGCCGGCGCCGCCTGCGCGGGCACGGCCTGGGCGGGCACGGCCTGTCCGGCGCCGGTCGTTGCCGGGGCGGCGGTGGCCGGGGCGAGCAGGCCGTGCTCGTTGAGCACCTGCATGCCGCCGGTCAGGAAGCGCAGGCCGACCACGGCGGACAGGGTCAGGATCGCCACGTTCAGCAGCTTGAAGAAGCCGTAGTCGGGGGCGGTGATCAGGAAGAAGAGGCTGATCGGCGCGAACGCCACGGCGAGCATGGAGGTGACCGTGATCGCCACCATCACCAGGGCCAGCGACTGCCGCACCGAGAGCCGGGCCCCGAAGACCAGGTTGAACAGGTAGAGCGTGGGCAGGCAGATGACCAGCGTGACCAGGAAGAGCAGCGGGAGCTTCACCGCCGAGGTCAGGGCCATCAGCGCGCTGTGGAACGCGCCCAGCACCGCGCCGTAGCAGGCGAGGGCGACGGCCGAACTGGCCAGCATCCGGCCGGTCAGCGCGTTCAGGTCGCGCTCGGCCACGATCTGCTGCCAGATGCCCTGGCGGTCGCGCAGGATGCGCTCGATGACCAGCGGGCTGGGACGGTCACCCGACACGGGCGCACCCCTTCCGGATCGATGCTCTGTGGATTGTGGTGGGCTGACCGTAGGGCACCGCGTGGATCAGCGCCACCCCACGTCGATCCGGTCGCCGCGCTCGTCGAAGAAGTGCAGCGCGTCCATGCGTACCGCGACCGACAGCGGGTGACCGGCGGTGACCGCGGGGTACGGGGCGAGCCGGACCGCCAGCTCGGCCGGGCGGCGGTGGTGCCGGCCGGGATCGTTGAGCACGCTGGTCCGCGTGCCGCTCCCCGCCGCGCCCCCCTCCTCCCCCTCCCCGGCACGGCCGGTGAGGCGCTGCATGACCTGCCCGAAGCGGCGCAGCCCGCGCTGCCCGCCGGCGTCCGAGGCGTTTCCCCGGGCGCCCATCTCGTCCACCACGATCGCGGTGGCCCCGATGTCGAGGAACGCCAGCGACTCGTGCCCGTGGTGCTCCAGGTAGCGGATCCGGCCGTGCAGCACGTCACCCGGGCTGTCCGGGGTGACCGGGGTGAGCGCCTCGGCGCGCATGCCGACCACGATCCGCTCACCGTGGTAGTGCGCCACGGCCCGGCTGCGGATGTCGTCCCAGGGCAGGTAGAGCGCCTGCTCGCCGAGGGTCAGCGTGACGTAGCGGTCGAGGTGGACGTAGACCGAGGCCTCCAGCAGGTTCATCCGCGGGCTGCCGAGGAACGCGGCCACGTAGAGGGTGGCCGGCCGGCCGTACACCTGGGTGGGGGTGCCGACGTCCTGCAGGACGCCCTTGCGCATGATGGCGACCCGGTCGGCCATGGTGAGCGCCTCGGCCTGGTCGTGGGTGACGTAGATGGTGGTGACGCCCAGCTCGCGGGTGAGCCCGGAGATCTCCGCCCGCAGCTCGGCGCGGAGCCCGCTGTCCAGGTTGGACAGGGGCTCGTCCATCAGGAACAGCCCCGGCCGGCGGACGATCGCCCGCCCCATCGCCACCCGCTGGCGCTGGCCGCCGGAGAGCTGGCTGGGCTTGCGAGCGAGCACGTCGCCGATGCCGAGAGCGCTGGCCACGTCGCTGACCCGCTCGCCGCGCGGCACCGGTTCGACGCCGGCCAGCCGCAGCGGGAAGGCGATGTTGTCGCCGACCGTCATGTGGGGGTAGAGCGCGAAGTCCTGGAAGACCATGGCGATCTTCCGCTCCCGCGGCGGCAGGTCGTTGGCCAGCTCGCCGCCGAGCATGATGGCGCCCGAGGTCGGATCCTCCAGCCCGGCCACCATCCGCAGCACGGTGGACTTGCCGCAGCCGGACGGGCCGAGCAGCACCATGAACTCGCCGTCGTTCACGTCGAGGTTGACGCTGTCGACGGCGAGTGTGCCGTCGTTGAAGACCTTGGTCACATCCTTGAGCGCGACGGTGGTCACCGTCTCCTCCCCCAGCTCGTCGGCCGAACCCCGAATGACTGTGACGAAACTCATGCGATCCGCACATCGGGTAAACGTGCCATGTTCAGCCAGTGAC
Source organism: Micromonospora sp. R311 (assembly GCF_056780015.1). Classification (NCBI taxonomy): domain Bacteria; kingdom Bacillati; phylum Actinomycetota; class Actinomycetes; order Micromonosporales; family Micromonosporaceae; genus Micromonospora; species Micromonospora sp. R311. The sequence goes on along the minus strand of NZ_JBSWCE010000029.1, from coordinate 41,993 downwards.
AGACCTATTACGCCGTATCGAGCGCCGGCGATCCGGCTGAGCGATGGCTCAGCAGGCCGGACGGGGCTCCGGCGGCTCGCCGAGGAAGACCCGGCGGACCACCCGCTCGGCGGCGTGGCCGTCGTCCAGCGCACAGAACCGGGCCCGGAACTGCTGCCGGGCCTTGCCGGCCGCGTCCGAGCCGTACTCGCCGGAGCGGAACAGGTCGAGCAGGTCGGGGAAGGTGCGGGCCACCGCGCCCGGCGGCTCCGCGGTCACGTCGAAGTAGACGCCCCGGGCCAGCCGGTACGCGTCCCAGTCCGGGGCGTAGAGGACGATCGGCCGGTCCAGGACGGCGTAGTCGAACATCGCCGACGAGTAGTCGGTGACCAGCACGTCGGCCGCGAGGTAGAGGTCCTCCACCCGCGGGTGGTCGCTGACGTCGCGCACCCGGTCGCGGTCCACCGGCCGCCGGAACCGTCGGTCCCGGTCGTGGAAGTAGTGGCTGCGGATCAGCAGCCGGCCGGACGGCCCGAGCACGTCGAGGATCCGGTCCGGGTGGAACGGCGGCCGGTAGCCGGGCAGGTGTTCCCGGTGCGTCGGCGCGTAGAGCACGACCTGCTCGCCGGGGTCGACGCCGAGTTCCGCGCGGACCCGGAGCACCTCCTCGGCGGTGGCGGTGACCAGCCGGTCGTTGCGCGGGTAGCCGACCTCCAGAGTGGTGTACCCGGCGGGGTAGGCGCGCTCCCACATCTGGGTGGAGAAGCTGTTCGCGCTGATGCTGTAGTCCCAGCGGTCCACCCGGCGCAGCAGCCCGGCGAAGTCCATCCCGCCCGCGCCGAGCGGGTAGCGCTGCTGGTCGAGCCCCATCACCTTGACCGGCGTGCCGTGGTGGGTCTGCACGTGCACCGAGCCCGGTCGCTTGCGGACGTGGTCCGGGAAGTTGACGTTGTTGACCAGCCACCGGGCCCGGGCCAGCACCCGGTAGTACGCCGGGGTGCCGGCGACGACGTACTCGACCCCCTCGGGCAGGGTGGGCACCCGGTCCCGGCGGACGATCCACACCCCGCGCACCTGCGGCGCCAGCCGCCGGGCCGCCTCGTAGACGGCGGCCGGGTTGCAGGCGTAGCCGCGGTACCAGTAGGCCGCGTAGACGGCCAGCGTCGGGTCGACGGGCCGGCGCAGTTCGGCCCGGTAGTACTCGCGCAGCAGCACGTCCCGGCCGGTCCGGGCGGTACGCCGGGCCGCCGGCACCACCCGCCGCTTGGTGCCCCGGGCGGTGCTCCGGGCGGCGTCCCGGGCCTGCCCGGCGGTCCGCAAGGCGCTGAACGTCCGCCAGCGCCCGGCCGCCACCAGCCGGTACTTGAGCCCCTCGACCCCGGTGGGGACCGGGCAGCCCGCCGGCGGGACCCAGCGGGCGTAGTCGGCGGTGATCTGGCGGAAGAAGCCCGGGCGCAGCTCGGGGGCGATCCGCTGGCCGTTGCCGAGCACGGTCAGGTAGTGCCAGATCATCCGCTCGAAGACCGCCGGGCGCAGGTCGTCGACCGCCGGCCCCCAGGAGTCCATCAGCCGGAACACCCGGTGCCACTGTTCGAAGACCTCGAAGTGCCGGTCACCCCGGGTCCGGGTGATCGCGCCGGCCCGCCGCTGCCGGTAGTTGACGCAGACCCGGTCCAGCACGCCGATCCGCTCGGCGGCCATCAGCACCGGATAGCTGAACGAGACGTCCTCGTACCAGCCGGGGGCGAACCGCAGCCCGAGGTCGACCAGGTACCGCCGGCGGACCAGCCGGTTCCAGGCGGTGTGCAGCAGTCGCAGCGTCTCCGGCCGGTCCCGCAGCCGGAAGGTCCGCTCGCCGGGTGGCTCCGGGAACACCTCGGCCATCGCGCTGCCGGTCGCGCGGTCGTCCCAGTGCTTCCGTACGTGGTCGACCAGCAGCACGTCCGGCCGGGTGGCGCGCAGCCGCTCGGCCACCTCGACCAGGCAGTCCGGCGCCAGCCAGTCGTCGCCGTCGACGAACCAGACGTACTCGCCGACGGCCCGGTCCAGCCCGATGTTGCGGGCCGGACCGAGCCCCACGTTCCCGGCCAGCCGGACGGCGTGCATCCGCTGGTCGCGGGCCGCGTACTCGGCGAGGATCTCGCCGCTGTCGTCCGGCGAGCAGTCGTCGACCCCGATCACCTCGATGTCGGTGACCGGCTGGCCGAGGATGGAGTCCAGGCATTCGCGCAGGTAACCCTGCACCCGGAAGGCCGGCACGACGAAACTGATCAGGGTCATCCGGCCGGCCCCTCCGTCAGCCCGGCGAGCGACCTCCCGCCACCTCCGGACCCACCGAGGCCCGCGCGACACGGGCGGGCAGGACGACCCAGGCGAGGACCACGCTCCCCACAAAAACCACGAGAAGGTACGTACCGAGTGTAGCCATCCCGATACCCGCAATTCCGACGATCGCCGCCAGGGCCAGCACCGCCGAACGCCCCTCCCAGCCCAGCGTGGCGGGGTGCAGCGGCGGCGCGGCCTGCCGCTTCTCCAGCCGCGCGGTCAGGTCGTAGTGGTGCAGGGTGAGCACGAAGACGTAGCCGAAGACCAGCCACGCCGGCGCCGCACCGATCACCCCGACGGCGATGGCGAAGAGGAACTCGGCGGCCCGCAGCGCGGCCGGCACCAGCCAGTCCAGTGGCCCGTTGTGCGCCGCGCCGGCACCCAGGCCGCCGACCAGCAGCACCAGCAGCCCGACCGGCACCGCCCAGCGCAGCCCGTCCGCCCCGCCGTCGTCGCCGGCGGCGGCCAGCGCCGCGGCCAGCAGCGCCGCCGCGCCGAGCGCCGCGATCACCGCCAGGGTCAGCGGCCCGATCCGGCGGACGACCGGCAGCCGGCCGGCGAGCGGGCCGTCGTCGCGGTGCAGGGTGGCGTCGACCGTGTCCAGCACCGGCACCCACATCCAACGGGCGCGCAGCGTGCGCAGCGCCCCGGTGTACGCGAACGCGAGCACCCCCCAGGTCAGCACGGCGAGCAGGCTGACCAGCGGGCCGAACAGCGCCACGGTCAGCGCGATCAGCGCCCACCGCTCGCCGATCGGGAACACCACGGTCCGCTTCAGCCAGTACGACACCGACCCGGTGTCGGCCTGCACCCGGGTGGAGGCGGCGTTGAGCTTTCCGCCGATCCCGCCGGTGGCGCCCGTCGCGGGGCGGGGGCGGCGGGCCGCCTCGTCGTGCAGCACGCCGTACCAGGTGTCGGTCATGTGCCGCACGGTCTGCAGGGTCATCGCGGCGATCGCCAGCGCCCAGCCGTACCGGAACCCGGCCTGGGTCGCGCCGTAGCCGAGGCCGGCGTAGACCAGGTATTCCTTCGCCCGGTCGGCCATCGTGTCCAGCCAGCCGCCCCAGGCGCTGAAGTGCCGGGTGTAGCGGGCCAACTGGCCGTCCACGCAGTCCAGCACGAAGCCGAGGTAGAGCAGCACCGCCCCGGCGACCAGCGCCGGCCGGCCCCCGACGCCGAAGAGCACCGCGGCGGCCACCGCGAAGGCCACCGAGATCATCGTGACGGCGGTCGGGCCGAGCCCGATCCGGGCCGCCGCCTTCGTGACGTACGGCGACCAGGTGCTGACGAAGAAGGTGGTGAAGAAGTCGTCCCGCTCCTTGACCGAGAGCTTCAGCTCGGCCCGGTCCTCGTCGACGGCGGCCACGGCCGCCTCCGCGGCGGCCAGCCCGGCGGCGTCGGCGACCCGGTGCGCGACGAGCAGGCGTACCCGGTGGGCGAAGGTCAGCGTGCCCAGCCCGGCGAGGCCGGCGAAGAGCCGGTCCACGGCTGGCCCGGCGACGGCCGGCGCGGTGCCGGCGGCGACCGCGCGGGCGGCGGCGGCGAGCACCGGCAGGTCGTCGACGCCGACCCGCAGCGCGCCGCCGAAGATCCCGGTGGCCGCGCCGTCCAGTTCCGCCGGCGGCCCGGCGTCGACCACCTGGCCGCGCTCCTCACGCACCGCGACCCGCCCGTCCCCGGGCGGGTCGGTGAGCACCAGCGCCACGGTCGGCCCGACCGGGCTGGTGGCCAGGTGGCGCAGCACGGCGGTGTGCGCGACCAGGTCCGCGCCGGTGACGATCACCGGCCCGGCGGCCGCGTCGGCCAGCGCGGCCAGGTCGTCGAGGTCGGCCGCGAACCGCACCTCGGCCGCCCCGGCCCGGCGCAACTGGCCGGCCAGCCGGTCGGCGAGGGACCCGCCCGTCGTGGTGGGGAGGCTCGCGGCCGGCGCACCGGCGGCGAGCACGATCGCGAGGGTCACCGCGGAACCGCGCTGTGGTAGGCGTCCAGCGCCTCGGCGATCGTCCCGTCGACGCTCAACCGGCCGCCGTCGAGGAAGAGCCCCCGACGGCAGAACCGGGTCAGGTCCTTTTCGTTGTGTGACACCAGCACCAGAGTGCGCCCCTCCCCGAGCAGACGGTCGATCGTCGCATAGCACTTCTTCCGGAACTCCGCGTCCCCGACCGCGGTCACCTCGTCCATCAACAGGATCGGGTGCGGCAGGTGGGAGATGATCGCGAAGCCGAGCCGGACCTTCATTCCGGACGAGTAGTGCCGCACCGAGGTGTCGATGGCCCGTTCCACCTGTTCCCCGGCGAACGAGACGATGTCGTCGAAGTGCCGCTTCAGGTAGCTCGACGACAGCCCGTGCAGCCCGCCCACCAGGTAGAGGTTCTCCCGTCCGGTCAGGTCGTTGGAGAACCCGGCGGAGAGCTCCAGCAGCGGCGCGACGTCGCCGCGGACCTGGATCCGGCCCTCGTCCGGGATCAGCACCCCGGCGATCAGCCGCAGCAGGGTGCTCTTGCCGGTGCCGTTGCGGCCGATCACGCCGACGGTCTCCCCGGCCCCGATCGCGAACGACACGTCCCGCAACGGCCAGAACCGGCCGTCCGCGGCGCCCCGCTTCCCGCGGTGGATGAAGAGCTCCCGCAACCGCAGCTGCCGCCGGCGGTTGCGGACGAACCGGATGCCGAGGCCCTCCGCCTCGATGATCGGGTCGGCCATTCAGAGTTCCTTGAGCACGGCGGGTTCCAGCCGGCGGAACGACCACCAGCCGGCGACCAGCACCAGCAGGCTGCCGCCGACCGTGGTGGCGAGCAGTCGGGCGTCCGGGAACTCGGCCGGGTACCAGATCGCGTGGTGCAGCTGGAAGATGCCGACCAGCGGGTTCAGCTCGTAACCGATCTTGAGCCAGCCCGGCAGGTCGGAGTCGCGGACCAGGCTCAGCGGATAGATGATCGGCGTGGCGTAGAAGAGCACCCGGATGATCAGCCGCATGAACCGCTCGACGTCCCGCATCAGCACGTTGCACGCCGACAGCAGCAGCGCCAGCCCGACCAGCAGCACGGCCTGGACGGCCACCGCCAGCGGCAGGGCCAGCAGCGACCACCCGGGGGCGATCCGGTCGTACGCGGCGTAGCCGACCGCGATGGCGGCCAGGATCGGCAGGCCGGCGGCGTACTCGGCGAACCGGCCGGCGACCCGGCCGATCGGGAAGACCTGGCGCGGCACGTTCATCGTGGTGATCAGCCGGGACTGGCCGGTCAGCGCGTTGGTCGCCTCGCTCAGCGCGGAACTGGTCCACATCCAGGCGAAGATCCCGGTGATCAGGAAGAGCGGGTACGAGTCGGCCGCCTCGCCCAGGTGCCGGGTGGTGTCCCGGGAGTAGAGCACACCGAAGACGAACCAGTAGATCGCGCCCATGCCGAGGGGTTCGATCAGCGACCAGAGGTAGCCGAGCACGGACTGCTGGTACTTCACCGCGAGGTCGCGCTTGACGAGGATGCGCAGCGAATTGCGGTGCGACCACAACGCCGGAACGCCAGAGGTCACCGTCGCCTCCCGCCTCACGAACGGACGACAGGTTAGCAGTCGGTGAACGAACGCTCCGAGTCGGACGGACTCAGCACTCGATCACGTTGACGGCCAGGCCGCCGCGTGCCGTCTCCTTGTACTTCACCTTCATGTCCGCGCCGGTCTCCCGCATGGTCTTGATGACCTTGTCGAGCGAGACCGCGTGCACCCCGTCGCCACGCAACGCCAGCCGGGCGGCCGTGATCGCCTTGATGCTAGCCACCGCGTTCCGCTCGATGCACGGGATCTGCACCAGGCCACCGACCGGGTCACAGGTCAGCCCCAGGTTGTGCTCCATGCCGATCTCAGCGGCGTTCTCCACCTGCTCCGGGGTGCCGCCGAGCGCCTCGGCCAGCCCGGCGGCGGCCATCGAGCAGGCCGACCCGACCTCACCCTGGCAGCCGACCTCGGCACCCGAGATGGAAGCGTTCTCCTTGAACAGCACCCCGATCGCGCCGGCGGCGAGCAGGAAGCGCACCACCCCCTCGTCGGAGGCGCCCGGCACGAAGCGGGTGTAGTAGTGCAGCACCGCGGGGATGATGCCGGCCGCGCCGTTGGTCGGGGCGGTGACCACCCGGCCGCCGGCCGCGTTCTCCTCGTTGACCGCGAGCGCGAACAGGGTCACCCAGTCCATCGCCCGCAGCGGGTCGGTGGTGCCGGCGTCCGCCTCCAGGCTGCGGCGCAGCTCGGCGGCGCGGCGGCGGACCTTCAGCCCACCCGGGAGCACCCCGTCGCGGTCGCAACCCCGCTCCACGCACTCCCGCATCACCCGCCAGATCTCCAGCAGGCCGCCGCGCACCTCGGCCTCGCTGCGCCAGGAGAGCTCGTTGGCCAGCATCACCTCGCTGATCGACAGGCCGGACCGCCCGGTGACGTCGAGCAGCTGCGCGCCGGTGAGGAACGGGTACCGCACCTGGGTGGTGTCCGGAACGATCCGGTCCGCCCCGGCCGCCGCCTCGTCCACCACGAACCCGCCGCCGACCGAGTAGTACGTCCGGGAGCGCAGCTCCGCGCCGGCGCGGTCGTACGCGACGAAGGTCATCCCGTTCGGGTGGTACAGCAGCGACCGGCGGCGGTGCAGCACCAGGTCCCGGTCCGGGTCGAAGTCGATCTCGTGCGCGTCGAGCAGGCTGATCCGGTGCTCCGCCCGGATCCGGGCGACCCGCGGCTCGACGGAGTCGGTGTCGACCGTCTCCGGAGCCTCGCCGGCCAGCCCGAGCAGCACCGCCCGGTCGCTGCCGTGGCCGTGCCCGGTGGCGCCCAGCGAGCCGAACAGCTCCGCCTGGACCCGCGCCGTGTCGGCGAGCAGCCCGTCGGCCTTGAGCCCGGTGACGAAGGTACGGGCGGCCCGCATCGGGCCCACCGTGTGCGAGCTGGACGGCCCGATGCCCACGCTGAAGAGGTCGAAGACACTGATCATGGCTGCTCTTCCTCGCCGTCGTCCCGTCGTGCAGGTTCGCCCGGCCCGGTCGTGGCCGCCCCCGGTCGGGCGGCCGTCGGGGCATCCGGGGGTGTGGGTGCCCGACCGACCAGCCTACCCGCCCAGGTCAGCCGCTGTGCGGCGAGCCACCGGCGGGGCACCTCGCGGCATGCGGCGGTGACGCGTCGCGCCGGGCCGGACCGGGTAACCACCTACGGGTAGCCGGGTCGCCGATCCTTCCGCAGGCCGAGGGCGCGGTGGCCACCCCTTCCTACCGTTGATTCCAGACGCGGCGGATCCGCCGCAGAGTGGGAGTACGACGATGAGTCGCAAACTGGTCCGACCCCGCCAGGGGCGCATGCTCGCCGGTGTCTGCGCCGGCCTGGCCCAGCGGTTCGGCAGGTCCGCCAACTTCGTCCGGCTGCTGTTCCTGCTGTCGCTGCTGCTGCCCGGCACCCAGGTGATCGTCTACCTGGTGCTCTGGATCCTGATGCCGAACGAGGACCGCTACCTGGCCACCACCCGCCACTGACCCATTCCCGCCCCATCCCCACCCCGCCCCAGCGCCGGTGTCGAGGCGCCGGGCTCAAGGCGCCGGGCTCGAGGCGCCGGGCTCGAGCCGCAGGCTCGAGGCGCCGGGTTGGAGGCGACAACATCCCTGAAGTAGTGCCCTCCCGCTCGCAGGAGGGGACTATTTCCCTGAAGTTGCGCGGATCATGAGAGCGGACCGGGTGGCGAGAGGGCGGGGTCAGGCGGGACCGCGAGCCGAGGACCCGGGTCAAGGCCGCCGGTCATGTCCGCGGGGTCGGGGGCCCCGGGGCGAGGTGCCACGGTCGAGGCACGGTGTCGAGGCGACAACATCCCTGAAGTAGTGCCCTTCCACGCGCGGGAGGGCACTACTTCCCTGAAGTTGCGCGGATCATGAGAGCGACCGGGCGGCGAGTGGGGTGGGCCGTGCTCCGGCGCGCCAGGTCCGGCGCGGGGGCGGGCGGGCTCCCCGCACACAGGCCTCCGACCGGCAGGCTCCCCGCACACAGGCTTCCGACCGGCAGGCTCCCCGCACACAGGCTCCCGACCGGCAGGCTCCCCGCGCGCAAGCTCCCGACCGGCAGGCTCCCGACCGGCAGGCTTCCCCACGGGCGGAAGCGCCCACCCCGGGGCAGGGGCGGGCGCTTCCGGTCGGGTGGGGGTGTCAGGGGGCGGTGTAGGTGACGGTCACCTTCTCGTAGCCGAGGGAGCGGAGCAGCCCCTCCAGCATCTTGCGGGTGTTCTCCTCGGCCCGCTGGGTCAGCCCGCTGTCCCGGGCGGCGGCGGTGATCCGTTCCTCGGCGAGCTGGTAGACCTGCTGCTGGCGGTTGGGGTCGCCAGCGACCAGGTCATTGAGCCGGTTGAGCAGGCCGCGCTGCTCGGCGAAGACGTAGCTCTTCTCCAGGTCGAGGTTGGTCTTGCCGAGCTGCGGGGCGGGCAGCTTGATCTCCACCGACCTGCCGTCGGCCGACTCGACCATCGCGCCCTCGGAGATCTTCGTGAAGTCGACGTACGCCTCGACGCTGCCCGCCCCGACGAAGAGCGTCCGCTCGTTGAGCAGGAAGTCCGGCACGTTGCGCCGGTCGTTCTGCAGGTCGACCACGACCTGGAAGTTGCCCTCGGCGGCGACGTAGCGGCTCAGGTCCTGGATCGACTTGAGCAGCGTCGGCTGGCTGCGGTCGGTCTGCTCCTTGGCGAACGGGTTGCGGAAGTCCGGCAGGATGCCGGTGGCCTGCACGCCGAGCAGCACCACCACGGCGAGCGCCGCCGCGCCGAGCACCCAGAGCAGGCCGCGGGCCGGCCCGCCGGCGGACGGCGGCACGCCGTCGGCCGGCTCGGGCGGGGCGGCCGACCGGTCGCGCAGGTCGTCGCCGGTGGGATAGCCAGGGAACTCCCTGGTGGGCTCGTTGATGCCACCGTCGCGGGCCATCGCCCTCACCGTCCTCGTCAGACACGTCGTCTTCAGATGACGGTACGTCCCCGGTACGACACGCGCGCGCCGAGCGACCGGAACGCCCGTCTGCCCAGCTCAGCGGGGGTGAACGGGACAGCCCGGTCGGGTCGGGCAGCCGCAGGCCGGCGGCCGAGTCGCCGGAGCCGCGCCGCCGTCAGGCGAAGGCCGAGAGCCCGGTGAGCTGCTGCCCGATCACCAACTGGTGGATCTCGGAGGTGCCCTCGTAGGTGAGCACGCTCTCCAGGTTGTTGGCGTGCCGCATCACCGGGTAGTCGCCGGAGACGCCGTTCGCGCCGAGGATGGTGCGGCACTGCCGGGCGATCGCCAGCGCCTCCCGCACGTTGTTCAGCTTGCCGACGCTGACCTGTGCCGGGCGCAGCCGGCCGGCGTCGGCGAGCCGGCCCAGGTGCAGCGCCAGCAGGTAGCCCTTCTGCAACTCGACCGTCATGTCGGCGAGCTTGGCCTGGGTGAGCTGGAAGCCGGCCAGCGCCCGGCCGAACTGGGTGCGGGTGCCGGCGTACGCCAGGGCGGTCTCCAGGCAGTCGCGGGCCGCGCCGAGCGCGCCCCAGACGATGCCGAAGCGGGCCTCGGTGAGGCAGCTCAGCGGGGCCTTGAGGCCGATCGCCTCGGGCAGCCGAGCGTCGGCCGGCAGCCGGACGTCGTCGAGGGAGATCTCCCCGGTGACGGAGGCGCGCAGCGACATCTTGCGGGTGATCTCCCGCGCCGTCACCCCGGGCGTGTCCATCGGTACGGCGAAGCCGTTCACCCCGTCGTCGGTGCGGGCCCAGATCACCGCCACGTCGGCGATCGGCGCGTTGGTGATCCACATCTTGCCGCCGCTGAGCACCCAGTCGTCGCCGTCGCGCCGGGCCCGGGTGGTCATCGACGCCGGGTCGGAGCCGTGGTCCGGCTCGGTGAGCCCGAAGCAGCCGATCGCCTCGCCGGTGGCCATCGACGGCAGCCAGCGCTGCTTCTGCTCCTCGCTGCCATAGCGCCAGATCGCGTACATGGCGAGCGAGCCCTGCACCGAGACCAGTGAGCGCAGGCCCGAGTCGCCGGCCTCCAGTTCCAGGCAGGCCAGCCCGTACGCCACGGCGGAGGCGCCGGCACAGCCGTAGCCGTCCAGGTGCATGCCGAGCAGGCCGAGCTTGCCGAACTCGCGGGCCAGCTCGCGGGCGGGCACCCGGCCCTCCTCGTACCAGCCGGCGACGTGCGGGCGGACCCGGTCGTCGACCAGCTGGCGCACCACCGCCCGGATCTGCCGCTCCTCCTCGCTGAGCGACGAGTCCAGGTCGAGCAGGTCGAGGGGGGCGGTAGGACTCATGGCAGCCACCTTAACGAAGGCTCAGGCGCGGACGCGAGGGCTGGTCACTCCACCGGCTCGGAGAGCACGAGCACCCGGGCGTGGATCTGGTTGCGCTGCTGCAGCGCGGCGCGCAGCGCGCGGTGCAGCCCGTCCTCCAGGTAGAGGCCGCCGTTCCACTGCACGACGTGCGGGAAGAGGTCACCGTAGAAGGTGGAGTCCTCGGCGAGCAGCTTGTCCAGCGCGAGCTCACGCTTGGTGGTGATCAGCTGGTCCAGGCGCAGCGGCCGCGGCGGGATCTCCGCCCACTGCTTGAGCGTCAGGTTGTGCTCGGGGTAGGGACGCCCGTCCCGAACCGCTCTGAAGATCACGACGGCACGCTCCCCTCCCCGTGGCCGGGCCGACCCGCGGCGCCGAGCCGGGTCGCGGCGTGGTGCCGCGACTCGCGGCACCGATGACCGTGCCAGCCTAGCCGCCCGCGCCACACCGCGTTCTGCTCCCTGATGTCAGTTTCGCTACCGCTGGTCCGTTCCTCAACCGGATGAATGCCCACCGACCGGTCAGCTCCACCGCCCGCGTCGGACCACCTCGTCGACCGGACGCCGACCCCGGCGCAGCGATGGTGACCGATGGTCGAGCGCCCGGTAACCGATGGTGATCGCGCCGACCGGTTGGTACTCCCCCGGCACCCCGAACGCCTCCCGGTAGGCGTCCAGCCGCTGGGGCGGGATGCCGAAGAAGCACGCCCCCAGCCCCTCGTCCACCGCGGTCAGCAGCATCAGCAGCGCGGCGAAGCCGGCGTCGACGTACCAGTAGGGCACCGGCCAGCGCTCCGGCGAGCGGTCCGTCCAGCCCTTGTCCGGCTCGGCGTACCGGTCCAGGTAGGCCGAGCGGTTCGCGTGCGGGACGACGATCAGCGGCGCCCGGCGCATCCCGGCCAGCCAGCGCTCCCGGCCACCGCCCGCGGGGGTGGTCGCCGCCCAGAACCGCTCCCGGTCCGCCGGGGTCTCCAGCAGCAGGAAGCCCCAGCCCTGGGCGAACCCGGCGGACGGCGCGCGGACCGCGTGGTCGAGCAGGCGCTGGACCACGTCGGGCGGGACGGGGCGGTCCGGGTCGTAGTTGCGCACCATCCGGCGCCGCCGGACCACCTCGGCGAACTCCACGCCGCCCCCGTTCAGGCCCCCGGCCGGACGCCCCAGGCGCCCCGCCAGGCCCCGCCCGGCGGCAGGGTGATCACGTCGCGGCCGGAGCGGAACGCGTCCGGCGGGCAGGTCATCGGCTCGATCGCCACCGAGCGGCGGTGCCGCTCCCCGGTGAGCGAGTCGCCGGTGAAGACCTGCCACCAGCCGAACTCCCGGTCGGCCCAGATCCGCACCCCGGACGAGCCGTCCGGGGCGGCCAGGCTCACCGCGGAGCCGCCGTCGTCGTCCCGGATCACGTCGCCGAAGGTGAGGTCGAGCCGGGCGTCGCCGATCCGGCGCCGGCTGGTCCAGTCGTACTCGGTGCCGGCGACCGGGGTGGCCCCGATCGGCAGCAGCCGCGAGTCCAGCAGCAGCCGGCTGCGGGCCGGCAGCCGCATCGCCAGGTCGTCCACCGCCACCCCGGGCAGTCGCAGGTACGGGTGCACGGCGAAGCCGAACGGCGCGGCCTCGCCGCCGGTGTTGGTCACCTCGTGCTCGGCCCGCAGCCCGTCCGGCCCGACGCTCCACCGGCTGCGCAGCCGCAGCGGCCACGGGTAGCCGGGCTGCGCCGGCAGGTCGTAGCCGAGGGTCACCGCGTCGGCGGACTGCTCCAGCAGCTGCCAGGGCACCCAGTTGACCAGCCCGTGGATGGCCACCCCCCGGTCCGGCTCGCTCAGCGTCAGCTGCAACGACCGCCCGCCGAAGGCGTACCGGCCGTCCCGGATCCGGTTCGGCCAGGGCGCCAGCACCTGGCCGGCGCAGCCCGGGCAGAGCTCGTCCTCGGCGTACCCGTCGAGGTAGTCGACGCCGTCGTGCCGGTAGGTCCGCACCCCGCCGCCCACCTCCACGACGACCGCCTCGTGCCCGGCGGCGGCAATGGTCCACTGCGCGCCCGAGGGCGGGCGCTGGTCGGGGCTGTCCATGCCGGGGACCCTAACCGTTCAGTCGCGGTCGGCGCTCGACGCGGTCGCCGCCCGGTAGCGCAGCAGCGCCGGGAAGGCCACCGCGAGCAGCACCGCCAGCGCGGCGGAGACCAGGCCGCCGCTGACCCAGGCGACGCCGCCGCCGAACCCGGCGGCCACCGCACCGGCCCGCAGGTCGCCCAGGCGCGGCCCGCCGGCGATGACCACCGTGTTGACACCCTGGAGCCGGCCGCGCATCCGGTCCGGCGCGTAGACCAGCAGCATCGACTGCCGCAGCACCGCGCTGACCAGGTCGGCCGCGCCGGCCACCGCGAGCAGCACCACCATCAGCCAGAGCTGGCCGGCCAGCCCGGCCGCCGCCACGGCCAGCCCCCAGCCGACCACCGCGACCACCAGCGCCAGCCCCTGCCGGTGCAGCCGGCCGATCCAGCCGGAGGTGAGGCCGCCGAGCATCGCCCCGATCGCGATCGCGCTGTAGAGCCAGCCCACCGCCGCACCGCCGCCGAACCGCTCCTCGGCGATCTCCGGAAAGAGCGCCCGGGGCATGGCCAGCACCATCGCGATCAGGTCGATGGCGAAGGAGAGCAGCAGCACCGGGGTGGTGGCCAGGTAGCGGAAGCCGTCCACGATGCTGGCCAACCCGGCCCTGCGCGGGGTGCCGTCGCCGTCCGGATCCGGCTCCGGCGGCATCGCCGGCAGCCGCACGGTGGCCCAGACCGCGACGGTGAAGAGCAGGGCGTCGAGCGCGTACGCGATCGGCAGGCCGAGGCCGGTGTCCCACTTCGCGAAGATCAGGCCGGCGGCCAGCGGCCCGAAGACCGAGGCCGCGGTGTAGGTGGTGAAGTTCAGCGTGCTCGCCGCCGGCACCAGGTCCAACGGCACCAGCCGGGGCAGGATCGCGTTGCGGGTGGGCGAGCTGATCGCGAAGGCGATCGACTGCACCGCCACCAGGGCGAGCAGCAGCACCGGGCTGCCGACCCGCAGCAGCGCCTGCACCAGCAGCCCGAGTGTGGAGGCCCAGAGCAGCGCCGAGGTGACCAGCAGCACGCTGCGCCGGTCCCGCACGTCGGCCACCGCGCCGCCCCAGAGCCCGAAGACCAGCAGCGGTACGAACGCCGCGATCCCGATCAACCCGACCCAGAGCGAGTCGCGGGTCAGCGCGTACATCTCCACCGGCACGGCGACCGCGGTGAACTGCATGCCGAACATGCCGATGCCGTTGCCGAGCCACATCCGCCGGTACGCCGGCACGGCCAACGGGCGCAGGTCGATGGCCCAGCGGCGCATCCCGCGCGGCCGGGAGTCCTTGAGCTGGGTCACGGGGCCAGCCGCTCGACGGTCCAGGCGCCGGTGTCGGTGAGCCGGAACCGCAGCCGGTCGTGCAGCCGGCTGGCCCGCCCCTGCCAGAACTCCACCGACTCCGGCCGCACCCGCAGCCCGCCCCAGTGCGGCGGAGCGGGGATCGGGTCCACGTCGGCGAAACGCTCCGCCGCCGCCCGGTAGCCGGCGTCCAGCGCGGCGCGGTCCGGGATCACCCGGGACTGCTCGCTGGCCCAGGCGCCCAGTTGCGAGCCGCGCGGCCGGCTGGCGAAGTACGCCTCGGTCTCCGCCCGGTCGACCCGCTCCACCCGGCCGGCCACCACCACCTGGCGCTGCATGGCGAACCAGGGGAAGACCAGGCTGGCGTACGGGTTGCCGGTCAGCTCGACGCCCTTGCGGGAGCCGTAGTTGGTGAAGAAGACGAAGCCCGCCGGGTCGTACCCCTTGAGCAGCACCGTCCGGGCGCTCGGCCGGCCGGCGGCGTCCGCCGTGCCGACCACCATCGCGTTCGGCTCGGGCAGCCCGGTGGCCACCGCGGCGGCGAACCAGCGGTCGAACTGGCCGTGCCAGTCGCCGGCCAGATCGGCCTCGGAAAGGCCCAGGTCGGCGTCGTACTCGTTACGCATCGCGGCCGGGGGCACTGTGTCGCCCGTCACGTTCTCTCCCCTCCCCGTGAGGCCTTCCGGCACCACCCGGCGCAGGCCAGCCCGTGGGACCCAGTCTTCCTCGTCCGTCCGGGCCGTGCCCGGCGGGGGATGTCGCGCGCGGCACAGGCGCCGTGGGTCGCGGATCCGGTTACCCAGCAGGCAAGATGTCACGAACACATCCCTGAGGGGTCGCCTGAGGCGCTCGGCCGGCTGGGCCGGATGAGAGCCCGAGCGGGCGCACCGAGCAGATCCAGGAGAGCGACATGGCCGATTTCAAACCCGGGCTGGAGGGCGTCGTAGCCTTCGAGACCGAGATCGCCGAACCCGACCGTGAGGGTGGCGCCCTGCGCTATCGCGGGGTGGACATCGAGGATCTCATCGGCCAGGTCTCCTTCGGCAACGTGTGGGCGCTGCTGGTGGACGGGCGGTTCGGCCCCGGCCTGCCGCCGGCCGAGCCGTTCCCGGTGCCGGTGCACTCCGGCGACATCCGGGTCGACGTGCAGTCCGCGGTGGCGATGCTGGCCCCGTACTGGGGGCTCAACCAGCTGCTCGACATCTCCGACGAGCAGGCCCGCGAGGACCTCGCCCGGGTCTCGGTCACCGCGCTCTCCTTCGTCGCCCAGTCCGCCCGCGGCCTGGGCCTGCCGGCCGTGCCGCAGAAGGAGATCGACAAGGCCTCCACCATCGTCGAACGCTTCATGAAGCGCTGGCGGGGTGAGCCCGACCCGCGGCACGTCAAGGCCGTCGACGCATACTTCATCTCGGCCGCCGAGCACGGCCTGAACGCCTCCACCTTCACCGCGCGGATCGTCGCCTCCACCGGCGCGGACGCCGCGGCCTGCATCTCCTCCGGCATCGGCGCGCTCTCCGGCCCGCTGCACGGCGGCGCCCCGTCCCGGGTGCTCAGCATGCTGGAGGCGGTCGAGCGCAGCGGCGACGCCGAGGGCTACGTCAAGGGCGTGCTCGACCGCGGCGAGCGGCTGATGGGCTTCGGCCACCGGGTCTACCGGGCCGAGGACCCGCGCGCCCGGGTGCTCCGCCGCACCGCCAAGGAGCTGGGCGCGCCGCGCTTCGAGGTGGCCGAGGCGCTGGAGAAGGCCGCGCTGGCCGAGCTCCAGGCCCGCCGCCCCGACCGGGTGCTCGCCACCAACGTCGAGTTCTGGTCGGCCGTGGTGCTCGACTTCGCCGAGGTGCCGGCGCACATGTTCACCTCGATGTTCACCTGCGCCCGGATGGGCGGCTGGAGCGCGCACATCCTGGAGCAGAAGAAGCTCCAGCGGCTGGTCCGCCCGTCGGCCCGCTACGTCGGCCCGGGCACCCGCAAGCCGCAGGAGGTCGAGGGCTGGGACGCCATCCCGCACGGCGTCTGAACCGCGTACCGCCAGGGGCCCCGTCCGCCACGGACGGGGCCCCTCGCGCGTCTTCCGCCGACCGCGCCGCCGGGGTCACTTCGGGTGCAGGTGTCGTCGCCGCAGCAGCGCCAGTCGCACCCGGATCCCGGCGGCATGTGGTGCAGACCTCAGCTGCCCGGACGGGACCAACCGGCGGGCCGGCCGCCCGGGATGGGAGGATGAAGGCTCGGCAGTGCCGCCGGACCAGGCTCGGATCCCGGCCGCCGTGCGCCCACGCGCCCGCCGCCGGTCCGCGCCCGCCAGCTCACCGGGCCCCGGCCCATGCGGAAGGATCTTGAAGACCGTGGCTGACGCACCGACCATCCGGATTCCCGACGAGATCAAGCCCGCCGACGGGCGGTTCGGCTGCGGGCCGTCCAAGGTCCGTCCGGCGGCCGTGTCCGCTCTCGCCGACGTGGCGACCAGCTACCTGGGCACCTCGCACCGGCAGAAGACCGTCCGCGACCAGGTGGCCCGGCTGCGCCGCGGCATCGCCGACTTCTTCGCCCTCCCCGAGGGCTACGAGGTGGTGCTCGGCAACGGCGGCACCACGGCGTTCTGGGAGGTCGCGACGTTCGGCCTGATCCGGGACCGGGCCCAGTTCGCCAGCTTCGGCGAGTTCGGCGCCAAGTTCGCCAAGTCAGTCGCCGACGCGCCGTTCCTCGGCGAGCCGACCGTGCGCAAGTCGGCCGCGGGCAGCGCGCCCACCCTGGTCGCGGAGGCCGGGGTGGACGTCTACGCCACCCCGCACAACGAGACCTCGACCGGCGTCGCGGTGCCGATCAGCCGGGTGCCCGGGGCCGACCCCGGCTCGCTGCTGCTGGTCGACGCCACCTCCGGCGCGGGCGGGCTGGAGGTCAACGTCGGCGAGACCGACGTCTACTACTTCGCCCCGCAGAAGTGCTTCGGTTCGGACGGCGGCCTCTGGCTGGCGCTGATGTCGCCGGCCGCGCTGGAGCGGGCCGCCGAGATCAAGGCGTCCGGCCGCTACATCCCGGCCTTCCTGGACCTGGTCACCGCGATCGACAACTCGCGGCTGGAGCAGACGTACAACACCCCGGCGCTGGCCACCATCTTCCTGGCCGCCGAGCAGACCGACTGGATGAACTCCCAGGGCGGGCTGGCCTGGGCGGCCAAGCGGACCGCGGAGAGCGCGGCCATCGTCTACGGCTGGGCCGAGCGCTCCACGGTGGCCACGCCGTACGTCACCGACCCGGCGCTGCGGTCCAACGTGGTCGCCACCATCGACTTCGCCGACGGGGTGGACGCCACCGCGATCGCCAAGGCGCTGCGCGCCAACGGCATCGTGGACACCGAGCCCTACCGCAAGCTCGGCCGCAACCAGCTGCGGGTGGCGCTCTTCCCGGCCGTCGAGCCGGCCGACGTCGAGGCGCTCACCGCGTCCATCGACTACGTGGTCGAGCGCCTCTAGGCATCGACACGGTGGGTGACCGCCGGGGTGACGGCGGCCACCCACCGTGATCATCGCCGCAGCTCAGTCGCGACATGCGGGCGTGGCGTCTCCCACCTCTCGGCGGATACGCGTACCGTGGGGCGAGACGCCCGGGTGGCCGACCCGTGGCGTGCGGCCAGCGAAGCGGGACGGAGGCAACGCTAATGCGCCCAGTACGCTTCGTCGCCCTCTCCGAGGACGGCCAGGCCCTGGTGCTCGCCGACGAGGTCGGGCGACTGCTCGCCCTGCCCATCGACGAGCGCGTCGCCGGCGTGCTGCACGCCGAGCCCGGCGCGCCGCCGCTCGCGGTGGCCCCGGCGGCGGCCGCCGACCCGGCGCCCTCACTGTCCCCCCGCGACATCCAGGCCCGGATCCGCTCCGGCGAGTCCGCCGAGGACGTCGCCCGGATCGCCGGCGTGCCGGTCGACCGGGTGCTGCGCTACGCCGGCCCGGTGCTGCAGGAGCGCGCGATGCTCGCCCAGCACGCCCGGCGCACCCGGCTCAAGGGCGCGGAGAAGCCCACTCCGCTGGCCGAGGTGGTCAACGGTCGGCTGGCCCAGCACGGCATCGACACCGAGAAGATCTCCTGGGACGCCTGGCGGCGCGACGACGGCACCTGGCGGATCGTCGCCACCTGGCCGTCCGGCAAGGCCACCGCGCAGGCCGTCTGGGATCTCGACAAGACCCGGCAGGCGGTCACCCCGCACGACGACATGGCGCAATACCTCTGCGCCGAGCGTCCCACGCCGATCCTCGGCCAGGAGCCGGCGCCGGAGCGGGGCGGGCACGCGCTGCCCGGCCCGTCGCGCGGTGAGCCGAGCCGGGGCGGGCACGGCCTGCCGACGCCCGCCGAGCACGGCCGCCCCGGCCGGGACCCGATCCGGGCCGGGCGCGACGCCCTGCTCGCCTCGCTCGACCGGCCGCTCGGCGCGTCCTCCGGCCGCGGGCTCGACCCGCGCTCCCCGGCCGCGCACGCCGGGCCGGACGCGCCGCGGCAGCGGGCCATCGGCGGGGGCGCCGCGGCGCTGCTCGGCGGTGGCCAGGGGTCGGCCTTCGACGACGACTCGGACGCGCCCAAGGAGGTGCCGGCCGTGCCGTCGCTGGCGGTGCTCCGGCCCCGCCGCACCGGCGCCGCGGCGGCGGCCGGCGATTCCACCGAGGCCGGTGGCAAGCCGCGCAAGCGCCTGCCCAGCTGGGACGACGTGCTCTTCGGCAGCGGCCCGGCGGCCCGCGAGTCCTCCTGACCCGCGATCGGCTCCGGCGACCACCTTGGCGCCGGAGTCATCGCGAGGCACTCGCAGCGAGGTCATCACCGTCCAGATCCTCGCGTCCGGCAAGGCATCGGCCAACGCGCGTCAGCCGAGATCCCGACGGGATGCCCGGTTAGAAGGCGAGGATGAGGGTCATCGCGGCGTAGGTGGCCAGGAGCAGGACGCCTTCGAAGCCGAGTCGTCCCCAGCCGCAGGCCTGACGGACGAGGAGACCGCCGAGGAGGGTGGCGGTCATGAACAGGGCAGTGGTGGTGACGAAGAGTTCCTCGGTTCCGGCGGCGTGGTAGATCGATCCGCCGCGGTAGGCGATGTCGCCGACGATGAGGTTGAGGGCGTCGAGGCTGTTGCCGCCGAGGACGGCGGCGATCGCGAGGGTGGGGGCACCGCGCCGGACGGCGGCGACAGCGGTGACCGTCTCCGGCAGCGCGTTGACGGCGCCCATCAGAATCGCGCCGATGAAGCCGGCGCTGAGCCCGGTGATGGCGACGAGGCTCTCGGCCGCCAGGGCGATGGCCCACCCGCCGGCGGCGACGACCAGGCCCACGGTGGCGAACCGGGTCCACAACCAGGCAGTGCTGCGCTGGTCGAGGTTTCCGTGGGCGTGCGGAACATCGGGGAGTGTCTCCGTGGTGGCGACGGCCTGCCACAGCGGGCTCGCCCCCGCTTTGCGGATGAGATGCAAGCCCCCGAGGTAGCAACTGATCATGGCGAGGGAAGCGGGGTGCAGGCCGGCGAGAGTCGCGTCCGGGGCGAAGGTGCCGAGCAGGGCAAGGGCGAGCAGGGCCATGAGCAGGGTGCCGAAGAGCACGTTCGACAGCGACGCGGCGGCGTGTTCGAGGTTGACCCGACGGTGAAAGGCGTCGGCGACCGCGACGGCGGTGGTCTGGGCGGCGATGCCACCGACGGCGTTGCTGTAGCCGAGTTGCGGTTGGTCGGCGGCGGCGGTGACGGCGGTCATGACGATGCCGGACAGGGAGGTGGCCAGACCGAAGAAGACCGCGCCGAAGAACGCCTCACCCCAGCCGGTGCGGTCGGCGAGGGTGTCGCCGAGGTTGACCAGCCGGATGCTCCCGACCACGGTGAGGGCGCCCGCGACCAGGAACACGGCGACGCTCCATCCCAGCGGCCAGGGCAGAGCGGTCAGAACCTCCGGCACCGGCCGGGGGTTCCCACAACTGCTCACCTGAATCCGGCCGGTTCGCTGGCATTGCGGCGCCGAGGTGTCCGGTGTCGCCTCGACTGGTCCGAGGGGTTCGGGGCGAGGAGCCGTGGCACTGGTTGTGGACGGCCACATGTGCAGGCCGCGCTGGTGTTGGTGATGGTGTACGCGGTGTTCGCGGGCAACGAGACACCGTTGGTGCCGCTGCGGCGGCGCTCCGGGTCCCACCGTGGCAGGGTGGGGCGCATGGAGTACACGAACCTCGGCCGCACCGGCCTGTCCGTCAGCCGCCTCTGCCTCGGCACGATGAACTTCGGGCCGCAGACCAGCGAGCCGGACAGCTTCGCGATCATGGATCGGGCCCTCGACCACGGGATCAACTTCTTCGACACCGCCAACGTCTACGGCTGGCAGACCGGCGAGGGGATCACCGAGCAGATCATCGGGCGCTGGTTCGCCCAGGGCGGCGGCCGGCGGGAGAAGGTCGTGCTGGCCACGAAGGTCTACGGCAAGATGGGTGACTGGCCCAACGAGCGGGGCCTCTCCGCCCGGCACATCGTCCGGGCCTGCGAGGACTCGCTGCGCCGGCTGCGGACCGAGACCATCGACCTCTACCAGATGCACCACATCTCGCGGAGCACGCCGTGGGAGGAGATCTGGCAGGCGATGGAGACCCTGGTCGCGCAGGGCAAGGTGGTCTACGTCGGATCGTCCAACTTCGCCGGTTGGCACATCTCGGTCGCCCAGGCGGCGGCCGCCCGGCGCAACTTCCTCGGCCTCGTCTCCGAGCAGTGCATCTACAACCTGCTCACCCGGCACGTCGAGCTGGAGGTGATCCCGGCGGCCGAGCACCACGGCCTCGGCATCATCCCGTGGTCGCCGCTGCACGGCGGGCTGCTCGCCGGGCTGCTGCGCAAGATGGCCGAGGGCGGCGCGGCGCGGGGCACCAGCGGCCGCTCGGCCGAGGCGTTGGCCGCGCACCGGCCCACCATCGAGGCGTACGAGAAGCTCTGCGCCGACCTCGGCCACGACCCGGCCGACGTGGCGCTGGGCTGGCTGCTCTCCCGGCCCGGGGTGACCGCCCCGATCATCGGTCCACGCACCGTCGAGCAACTCGACCGCTCCCTCGGCGCGCTCGACGTCCGGCTCGACGAGGCGACTCTGGGCCGCCTCGACGAACTCTTTCCCCCGCTCGGCAACGGCGGCCCCGGCCCCGAGGCCTGGGCCTGGTGAACCGGGGTCAGAGCGGCCAGGCGGCCAGCCGGTCGTAGGTCGGCCGCGGGCCGGGGTGGCTGCGCATCAGCACCATCTCGGCCGCCGGCCAGGCCGGTCCCTGGTAGCCGTGCAGCGTCTCGACGTCGGCCGCGACGTCCTCCGGGGGCACCCGGTCGCCGGGGCGGGCGATGGTCAGGTGCGGGCGGAACGGCTTGTCGTCGTGCGGCAGGCGGGCGTTCCGCAGCCGGGAGCGGATCAGCCGGGCGAGCACCTGCAGCGCCTCGACCTCGCCCTGGACGTCCACCCAGAGCACGGTGAACCGGTTCCGCCCGAACCGGCCGCCGCCGCCCAGCCGGAGTCGCGGCGTCGCCGCGCGCCCGTCCCGGGACCATTCGGCGGCGAGCCCGAGCGAGCTCTCCACGTCGACCAGCCGGTCGGCCTCCACGTCGCCGAGGAAGGCGAGCGTGACGTGCGCCTGGGCCGGGTCGGCGAGCCGGACGTTGATTCCGGCGGCCGCCACCGCGCCGACCCGCAACCGGGCCACCTGCGCGGTCAGGTGGTCGACCGCCTCGGGTGGCGGGTAGACCGCGACGAAGAGCCTCAACCGCCGCTCACCGGTGGCGCTGGCGGTTGTCGGCCCGGGCGGCCGGCAGCGTCAGCCCGGCGGCGTGCAACAGGCCCTCCACCCGGACCCGCTCGATCTCCAGGTCGACGCCGGTCAGCTCGGTGAGGTGCTCCGGGATGCCCAGCGCCCGGCAGGCCCGGCGGAGCCGGTCGTCGTACGCCTGGAGCACCGCGCCGTGCCAGACCATCGAGCGGCCACCCACGCCGATCCGTTGGCTGCCGAGGCGGCGCAGGTCGGCGGCGAGTTGTTCCAGCGGACGGCGGTCGGTGCGGTCGAAGTCGCTGAGGTCGATGTCGCGGGTGAGCGCGTCGGCCTCGATGGCCCGGTCCAGCCGCGCGATGGTGCGCCGCTCGCGCCGCCGTTCGCGCCATTCGGCGACGCCGCAGACCACCCGGTCGATGATCTCGTCGGCGCAGAAGAGCAGGGCGATCGCCGCCGGCAGGCTGGCCACCGCGAGGAACGCCAGCGCCAGCAGCAGCACGCGTCCTAGCTCCACACATAGACGCTAGGCCGCATCGTGCCGGCTCGCCACCGGTTTGCCGGCATTCGCGCCCCATCCGGAGAACGGGACGGATCGGCCGGGCCCCGTGGGCACGCGCCCACGGGACCCGGTCCGTTCAGCAGTCGGCGGAGGTGACGTAGAAGCGGGGCATCGGCAGCACCCGGAACCGGAGCCGGGCGCCGGAGCGACGCAGCTGCCAGGTCAGCGCGAGCAACGCGGTGGCCAGCGAGATCAGCCCGCCGATCCAGATGCTGGCGCCGGCGCCGTAGGTCTCCGCGACCCAGCCGATCACCGGTGCGCCGACCGGGTTGGTGCCGAGGAACACCAGCACCCAGAGCGCCATCACCCGGCCGCGGAAGGCGGCGTCGGTGCCCAGCTGGATCCGCTGGTTGGCGGCCTGGGCGAAGAACACCATGAAGAACCCCGTCGGCAGCAGCAGCGCCACGACCAGCCAGTACGCGGGCGCGAGCCCGACCAGGGTGCCGAAGGTGGAGCAGGCGACGGCGGCGCCCAGCACGAGCCAGACCGACGGCCGGCTGCGCCGGCCGGTGCCGGCGAGCGCCCCGGCGAGCGCGCCGATCGCGAGCGCGCTGCTGAACAGGCCGAACGAGGCCGCCCCGGTGTTGAAGACGGTCTTGGCCAGCGCGGCGAGGGTGAGCTGGAAGTTGAACAGCGAGGTCGCGATGATCGAGATCATCACCATCGGCAGCAGCAGGTCGGGGCGGCGCCGGACGTAGCGCAGCCCGTCGATCACCTTTGCCGACGCCCGCTCGTCGCGGGGCAGGAGCGCCTCGCGGTGCAGCTCGGCGGGGCGCATCCGGACCACGTTGACCAGCGGGGCGATCGAGCTGAGCGCAGTGACCAGGAATACCGGCCCGACGTCGAAGGCGGCGATGGCCAGGCCGGCGACGGCCGGCCCGACGATCCGGGCCGAGTTGAAGGTCGCCGCGTTCAGCGAGAGGGCGTTCGGCAGCAGTGAGGTGCCGACCAGTTCGGAGACGAACGCCTGCCGGACCGGGGTCTCCACCGCGTTGGCCGTACCGAGCAGGGCGGCGAACGCGAAGACGTGCCAGAGCTCGACCAGGCCGGTGATGACGAGCAGGCTCATGGCGAGCGCCAGCACGGTCCAGAACGCGTTGGCGACGAAGAGCAGCATCCGCTTGTCGTAGCGGTCGGCGAGGCGCCCGGAGAGCAGGGTGAGCAGCAGCACGGGGGTGAACTGGAGTGCGGTCACCACGCCGAGCGCGGTGGCGGAGTTGTCGGAGAGCTCGAGGACGAGCCAGTCCTGGGCGATGAACATCATCCAGACGCCGATCAGTTTGATCAGCTGCCCGGACGCGAATAGCCGGTAGTTACGGACCTGTAGGGACTGGAACATCGTGCTCAGCTTCGCCTGCACTCTTGGTGCGCCTCCTCGCCGTGGTACGCGTCATCGACGTCGGACGGCGCGGGCGGCGGTGGCGCTGAGCGCGGTCAGCCGCGGGCGATCTGCTGGAGGATCTCCGCAGCCTGCTGCAGGGTGTCCCGTTCGGCCTCGGTGAGTTCGGCCAGCCGGTGGGCCAGCCACTCGTTACGGGCCCGCTCGAACTGGTCGAGCACCGCCCGTCCCCCCTCGGTCGCCGCCAGGATGACCTGCCGGCCGTCGGTCGGATGGGGGGTGCGCTGCACGAGACCGCGCTCCTCCAACTTGGCGACGATCTTGGTCATCGTGGGCGGTTGCACCCGCTCGATGTCGGCCAGTTCCCGCGGCGTCAGCGCGCCCGCCAGCTTGAGGCTGGTGAGCGCGGAGAGCTGGGTGACCGTCAGGTCGCCGACCGGCCGGGCCTGGCGGACCCGTCGGTTGAGCCGGGTGATCGCATCACGCAGCTGTGGTGCCAGCTGCGCCGGTGGCACGCGTTTCGCCGTCACCGTCCGCTCCGTCACAATAGTTAGCCTAACTAATAAGCCTGGCTAACGACACCTGATATGACCACGCTCACGAGAAGTTCGCCCTGCTCCGGGCCGGGTGTCCGATCTGGTCACCCGGCCCGGAGCGGACCCTCAGAGCAGCACGGACTCGATCGGCCCGCGCAGGAAGTACAGCACGAAGAGCGCGGCCACGGCGTACAGCAGCGGGTGGATCTCCCGCGCCTTGCCCTTGGCCAGCTTCACCACCACGTATGTGATCAGGCCGGCGCCGATGCCGTTGGAGATCGAGTACGTGAACGGCATCAGCACGATGGTGAGGAACGCCGGGATCGCGATCTCGTAGTCGGACCAGTCGATGGTCCGGACCGCGGTCATCATCAGGAAGCCGACCACCACCAGCGCGGTGGACGCCGCCTCGAACGGCACCACCACCACCAACGGCGCCAGGAACATGGCCAGCAGGAAGAGCCCGCCGGTGACCAGGTTGGCCACGCCGGTCCGGGCCCCCTCCGCCACACCGGCGGCGCTCTCGATGTACGAGGTGTTGCTGGAGGTGCTCGCCGCACCGCCGGCCGCCGCCGCGATCGAGTCGACCAGCAGGATCTCCTTGGCCCGCGGCGGGGTGCCCCGCTCGTCGAGCATGCCGCCCTCCTGGCCGACCGCGACCATCGTGCCCATGGTGTCGAAGAAGTCGGTGATCAGCAGGGTGAAGACGAACATCAGCACGACCACCCAGCCGGCCCGGCCCCACGAGTCGAGCACGTTGAAGTTGCCGAGCAGCGACAGGTCCGGCACGTCCACCACGGTCTTCGGCAGCTCCGGGACGTTCAGCGACCAGCCCTTCGGGTTCGGCTTGCCGTCGACGAAGGACGGGCCGATGTTTCCCACCGCCTCGACGATCACCGCGAGCACGGTGGAGGCCAGGATGCCGATCAGGATGGCGCCCTTGACCCGGCGCACCACCAGCACCAGGGTCAGCAGCAGACCCACCACGAAGACCAGCATCGGCCAGCTGACCAGCTTGCCGCCGATGCCCAGGCCGACCGGCACGGTGGTGTTCGCCTCGTCCGGGATCCGCCGGACGAAGCCGGCGTCGACCAGGCCGATGATGGTCAGGAAGAGGCCGATGCCGACGCCGATCGCGGTCTTCATCTGAGTCGGCACCGAGCGGAACACCGCGGTCCGCAGGCCGGTCAGCACCAGCACCGCGATGATCACGCCCTCGATCACCACCAGGCCCATCGCGTCCGCCCAGGTCATCTCCGGAGCGATCTCGTACGCGACCAGCGCGTTGACGCCGAGGCCGGCGGCGAGCGCCAGCGGGAACCGGCCGACCACCCCCATCAGGATGGTCATCAGGCCGGCGACCAGCGCGGTCGCCGCGGCCAGCGCGGGAATCGGGAGGGACTTGCCGTCGCCGTCGACGGCACCACCGAGGATGAGCGGGTTCAGGACCACGATGTACGCCATCGTGAAGAAGGTCGCCAGGCCACCGCGTACCTCGCGGCTCATCGTCGAGCCACGGGCGGAGATCTCGAAGAACCGGTCGAAACCGTTACGCGGATGAGCGGGGTCGGGTGGTGTGCCGTTCTCGGGCGGCTCTACTGCCATCAGGTCCTCGCAGGTGATCTTCCGTTTGTCGCGCGCATCGTCGCAGATCACCGGCGGGCAGGGAAAGCCGGTCGCGTACGCTGGCCGGGTGCCGAAGCAGCAGCCGCCGCGGCCGGAGCCGCTCGACCCGCCGATGGTGCCGTTCGCCCTCGCCGGGATGGCCGTCTGGGCGGTCGTCGGGCTGGTGCTGCTGATCTTCTTCCGCGACTGGCTCACCGAGCATGGGCGTCAGAACTGGCTCTGGATCTGCCTGGCCGGTTTTCTGTGGGGTATCCCCGGTCTCGCGGTGATGATGCGGCACGACGCGCACCGGCGCCGCCGCCGGGCCGCCGCCCGCTGAGCGGCGTCGCCGGACCCGTCAGGGGTGCCCGTACGGCTCCGCCGGCTCCGCCGCCTCGACCGAGCCGGGTGCCCGGCTGACCGCCACCGTCTCCACCGCGCTGTCGTCGTAGACCGTGGGCATCTCGTCGACCGGGGTCTCGGCGGCCTCGATCAGGGTCTCCGAGTGCGCGCCGCAGCCGTGGTCGGCGCTGACCACCCGGCCGTCGTCGGGGGCGTAGAAGTTGCCGCAGACGCCGAAGCACCGCCGCAGGGCGCCGGCGAGCGGCAGGTAGAAGCCGCAGGTCCCGCAGCGGGCCGCGGCCGGCGCGGCGGTGGAGATGGGCGCGGACGGGCCGTGGTCACCCTCGTACCAGCGCTGGGCGGCCTCGGTGCGCCCCTCGCGGGACAGCACCCGGGCGCGGCCGAGGCCGAGCTCCCACGCGGTCTCCTCGACCGCCGGGTCGTCGGAGAGGAGGTAGCCGGGCTGGAGCCGCTCGTCGTCGGGCGGGGTGGGGAGCAGGTCACCGGGGCCGAGGTCGCCCGGCTTGAGCCGCTCCTGCCAGGGCAGCCAGCCGGGGGCGAGCAGCGCGTCCGGGCCGGGCAGCAGCACCGTCTCGCAGACCGTCACGTGCCGGCTGCGGGGCACCCGGGTGACGGTGACCGCCCAGCGCCAGCCCCGGTAGCCGTCGAGCCGGCACTCGAAGTAGTGCGTGACGAGCCGGTCACCCTCGGCCACGGCCTGGAGGTGGTCGCCGACGTCGGCGGGCTCGACCTCGGTGATGGCGTCGCGCGCCAGCTCGACGGCGGCGGCGCAGACCTGGTCGAGACGGGCGGCACGGGCGGAGGCGGGCCTGGTCACCCCACCATTGTTCCCCATGGGCACGGCCGACTGTCAGGCACTCCCCGAGGACGTTCTCGGCAGTGGTGCGGCGTGTGCCGGTCGGATGGGCGAGGATGGTGCACATGCCGCTGTTCTCCCGCTCCGAGCGGTCCCTCCTCGGGCGGACCGTCGGCACCGGCATCAAGGCCGTCCGCCTGCTGCTGCGCGGCTCGTTCAGCGGTGGACGCTGGATGACCCGGCGGGCCGGCCGGGCCCGGGCCCGGGGCGCCGGCGGCGAGGTCGGCATGGTCCGGCTCTTCGACCTGCACGCGATCTCCTGCGCCGGGGACACGCTGATCGCCATCGGCCTGGCCGGGACGATCTTCTTCAACGTGCCGCTCGGCGAGGCGCGCAGCAAGGTGGCGCTCTACCTGCTGGTGACCATGGTGCCGTTCGCCATGCTCGCCCCGGTGGTCGGGCCGCTGCTCGACCACTTCCGGCACGGCCGCCGGTACGCGCTGGCCGCCACCATGCTCGGCCGGGCGTTCCTGGCCTGGCTGATCTCCGACTACATCCACGGCTTTGGGCTCTACCCGGCGGCCTTCGGGGTGCTGGCGCTCTCCCGCGCGTACGGGGTGGCCCGTTCGGCGGCCGTGCCGCGACTGTTGCCGGAGGGGATCGGCCTCTCCCAGGTGGGCGCCCGGGCCAGCGTCTACGGCACGGTCGCCGGGGCGTTGGTCGCTCCGATCGGGCTGGCCGCGTTCTGGTTCGGGCCGCAGTGGCCGCTCCGGGTCGCCTCGGTGATCTTCCTGGTCGGCATGGTGATCTCCCTGCGGCTGCCGCCGAAGGCGGACTCGGAACCGCCGGAGCGGGTGCCCCGCCCGCTGCGCGCCCTGTACGGCCGCGACGGGGACCGCCCGCTCGGCCGGGGCCGGCCCGCCGGCCGGCTGGTGATCGCCACCCTGATCGGCGCCGCGGGGCTGCGCGCGATCTACGGCTTCCTGCTGCTCTTCCTCGCCTTCGCCATCAAGGCCGGCGACCTGACCACCGTGGTGTTCGGCCGCGACCTGGGCGCCGAGGGCGCGCTGGGGCTGGTCGGCGGGGCGCTGGCGGTGGGCACCTTCCTGGCCACCGCGGTCGGCACCCGGCTGCAGATCCACCGCCCCACCGCCATCCAGTCCAGCGGCATGATCATCGTGGCCGGCGTGGCGGTCCTCGCCGCGCTCAAGTTCTCGCTGCCGATGGTCGCCCTGCTCTGCCTGGTCGCCGCCCTGATCAGCGGCATCGCCAAGCTGGCCGTGGACGCCTCGATCCAGGAGCGCATCCCGGAGCGGCTGCGGGCCAGCTCGTTCGCGCACTCGGAGACCGTGCTGATGCTCGCCTTCGTCGCCGGTGGCGGCCTGGGGCTGGTGCCGTTCGAGGGCCGGGTCGGGATCGCCGTCGCGGCGGGGGTGGGCGCGCTGGCCGCCGCCCGGGGCGTCGTGGTGGCCGGCCGGCTGCGCGCCGAACGGCTGCTCGGCCGGCCGCTCGCCGACGACGAGCTGGCCGAGGACGAGTCCGACGCCGACGACCGGGACCGGGCCGGCCGCCCGCCGGACGCCGCCCCCACCTCGCCGGCCCCCACCCAGGGCAGCTTCCTGGACGACCCCGGGCTGGCCCCGCCCGGCTACCACATCTACCGCCCGTCGTCCGCGGTGGGCGGGCCGGGCGGGACCGACGACGAGAACCGGCGGGAGCCGCGGGGGCCGGTGTCGTGAACGGTCTGCTGGTGGTGACCGCGGTGCCGGCCGAGGCGGAGGCGGTCCGGGCCGGTCTGCCGGATCCCGACGTGACCGTGGTGCCGGTCGGCGTGGGCCCCGCCGTCGCCGGCGCGGCCGCCGCCCGGCTGCTGGCGCTCGCCGAGGCCGCCGGTCGGCCGTACCGGGGCGTGGTCAGCGCCGGGGTGGCCGGGGGCTTCACCGGTCGGGTGGCGGTCGGTGGCACCGTGCTGGGCAGCCGGGCCGTCGCCGCCGACCTGGGCGCCGAGTCACCGACCGGGTTCATTCCGATCGACGAGCTCGGCATGCCGCCGGAGCTGCTCGGCGGCGGCATCGCGGTCGCCGCCGACCCGGGCCTGCTGGCCACCCTCCGGTCGGCCCTGCCGACGGCCACGGTGGGCGCGGTGCTGACCGTCAGCACGGTGACCGGCACCGCCGTGAGCACCGAGGAGCTGCTCCGCCGGCACCCGGACGCGGTGGCAGAGGCCATGGAGGGGTACGGGGTGGCGGTCGCCGCCGCGCACGCCGGCCTGCCCTTCGCCGAGCTGCGTACCGTCTCGAACCCGATCGGCCCCCGCGACCGCGACGCCTGGCGGATGCGCGACGCCCTGGCCGCGCTCACCACCGCCGCCGCGGCCCTGGCTTGAGCTGGGCCGTGGCCGGCGGTCAGCGGCCGCGAGGCAGGTCGAACCGCAGCGCCGACGGCCGGGAAGCCTCCAGCTGGTAGCCGCAGGCCAGCAGGAAGTCGACGCCGCCCAACTCGGCCACCGTCTGTGCCGTCCGGATACCGACCCGCCCCATCTCCTCGCCGAGCAGCTCGACGAGCCGGCGGCCGATGCCCAAAGATCGCAGCTGCGGCGCGACCACGACACCGTCCAGCACCATCACGCGCTCGTCCTCCAGGTCCTCACCGAGCCGCAGGTCCTCGCTCCGTTCGTGGGCCCGCAACTCGCCGACCAGGTCACCACCGGGCAGCTCGGCGACGAGCCGCCAGCAGCCGGCCGGCACCGCCTCGGTCACCCGGCGGTACCCGACGAGGTCGCGGGCCCGCTCCCGCAGGCGCCGCTCGTCCCGGCGCCGCCGGTCGAGGTCGTACGTCATGTCGGGCACCCGCACCGGCCACCGTTCCCGCGGCACGAACCAGTGCCGCCACCACGCGGCCGGCCAGTCCTTCAGCGTCCGGACCTCGCGCACGTCCAGGTGCGCCGGGTACCGACGACCGGCCTCGTCCCGGCACCCGTCGTGCGGCACCTCCGGCGCACCCACCGACAGCTCGCCGCCGGCGGCGCGAACCAGCCGCTCCACCGTCCGCAACCTCGGATCCGCCTCCGGGTCCGCCTCGAGCCGGGCCACCGTGCTCTTGGGCACGCCGGACCGCCGGGCCAGTTCCCGCTGGCTCAGATCCGCCCGCCGCCGCAGCGCGCGCAGCGCGGCTCCCACGTCGATCGTCCCGGCCCGCGTCGTCACCCCTCGATGGTTCCGGCCTGGAAACCGAACTTCAACAGCCGCCCGCCGGCTGTGGAAAACCCTGTGGAAAACCGCCTCGCCGGCACCGGGCGGATGGTGGTCGGACACTGTCGAGCTGCCCCATCCATAGGACCGCGACCTGAGCGGACCCCTGCGGAAGAACCCGGACCGGCCAGCGGACCCCACACGGCCAGAGGACCTACACGGCCAGAAGAACCCGACGGCCACAAGACCCACACGGCCAGAAGACCTGCACCGCCAAGAGGCCCACACGGCCAGAAGACCCACACGGCCAAGAGACCCACACGGCCAAGAGACCGGACCTGCGAGTGAATCCGAGCCCGCCAAAGGACCCGCCCTGCCAACCCGCCGAAGGACCCCGCCCTGTCAAGAAGCCCCGACTCGCCAGAAGACCGAACCCGCTCGGGCGCCGGACGCAAGGCGAGCGTCGTCACCAGGTCCGTGCCCCACCTATGAGGGCAGCTCGACAGGGACGAAGAGGAGGCCGGCAGGTGCCCGCTACGTCACCGTTGCGGGCCGGGGCCACCTCGACGGCTGGCTTCGCAGTGCGGAGCCCCACACGGCGCGCAACCCGCGCCGCGGACCCCACACCTCGCCACAGCCCACCTCGCGACGCGGCAGGGGGGCGGGTCACAGTGGCGGGGACCGGGTGGAGCGGGGCCGGCGTACCCGGGGCTACGGTGGGGGCGTGGCGCTCTCGCTGGCGATCTCGCCCTGCCCCAACGACACGTTCGTCTTCCACGCGCTGGTGCACGGTCAGGTGCCCGGCGCCCCGCCGGTCGAGGTGACCTACGCCGACGTGGACGTCACCAACACCGCCGCCGAACGCGGCGCGTTCGACCTGGTCAAGGTGAGCTACGCGGCGCTGCCCTGGCTGCTCGACGACTACCACCTGCTGCCGTGCGGCGGCGCCCTCGGGCGGGGGTGCGGGCCGCTGGTGCTGACCCGGGGCGACCGGACCGGCGGCCCGGACCGCACCGACCTCAGCGGCGCCACCGTGGCTGTGCCGGGTGACCGGACCACCGCGTACCTGCTCTTCCGGCTCTGGTCGGCCGGCCGGCCGCCGGCCCGGGTCGAGGTGGTGCCGTTCCACGAGATCATGCCGGGCGTCGCCGCCGGCCGGTACGACGCGGGCCTGGTCATCCACGAGGCGCGCTTCACCTACCCGCGGCACGGCCTGACCGCCCTGGTCGACCTGGGCGAGTGGTGGGAGGCCGACACCGGCCTCCCGATCCCGCTCGGCGCGATCCTGGCCCGGCGGGGCGCGGTCGACCCGGAGGCCGCCGCCGGGTGGATCCGCGACTCGGTGCGCCGCGCCTGGGCCGACCCGGCGGCCAGCCGCGACTACGTGCTGGCGCACGCGCAGGAGATGGAGCCCGACGTGGTGGACCGGCACATCGGCCTCTACGTCAACGAGTTCACCGCCGACCTGGGGGACGCCGGGTTCGCCGCCGTCGAGGCGCTGCTGGGCCGGGCCGCCGACGCCGGGCTGGTGCCTCAGACCTCCAGCTCGCGGGCGACCGCGTGGACCAGCTGAGCGATCTTCTGCGCGGTCTTGCGGTCCGGGAAGCGGCCCCGGCGCAGGTCCGGCTGGACCTTCGCCTCCAGCACCTTGATCATGTCTTCGACCAGACCGTGCAGTTCCTCCGCCGGCCGGCGGCGCAGCTCGGCCACCGACGGCGGCGCCTCGAGCAGCTTGACCCCCATGGCCTGGGCGCCCCGGCGGCTGTCCACCACGCTGAAGTCGACCCGCTGACCACCCTTGAGGTCGGTGACGCCCGCCGGTAGCGCGCCCTTCGGCAGGAACACGTCGCCACCCTCGTCACTGGTGACGAACCCGTATCCCTTGGCCGCGTCGTACCACTTCACTCGACCCGTAGGCACCTGAGATCCCCTGCTTCGTTTGAACCGTCTACTGCTCCAAGGCTAGCCGGATCATGCCGTCCAGCGCCGCCGGGAATCCGGTGAGATCATCGAGCACCAGTTCGGCGCCGGCCGCGCGCAGCTCGTCCGCGGAGCACGGGCCGGTGGCGACGCCGATGCCGGGCACCTCCGCCGCCTGCGCGGCCACCATGTCGGCCACGTGGTCGCCGACGTAGTGGGTCGCCCCGTGCGCCCGCAGGGCGGCCGCCTTCTCCTCGGCGAACAGGTCGCCGGCCACCTCGTCGACGGTGATCCCGAGGTGGTCGAGGTGCAGCCGGGCCAGCCGGCCCAGCTTGGAGGTGACCACCAGGACCCGGCCGCCGAGTCCGCGTACCGCCTCGATCGCGGCGAGCGCGCCGGGCAGCGGGACGGTGGGCGTGATCGCGTACGCCGGGTAGAGCTCGCGGTAGGTGCGGACGGCCGCGTCGACCTGCTCGGGTGGGAACCAGCGGGCGATCTCGGTGCGCAACGGCGGGCCGAGCCGGGACACCGCCGCCTCGGCGTCCACCGGCACGCCGGTGCGGGCGGTCAGCGCGCGGTAGGCGGCGGCGATGCCGGGACGCGAATCGACCAGGGTCATGTCGAGGTCGAAACCGACCGTTGGTGCGGGCATGCCGAGAACCTACCCGGTCAACCCGACCGAGCCGGACGTCCGAGGGGCGGGACGGCCCCCGGCCGGGCTAGCGTGGAACGACGATGACCACCTCACTCGCCGACCACCTCCGGTCGCTGCCCGACGAGTCGCTCGCCGCCCTGCTCCAGCTGCGGCCGGACCTCGTCGTACCCGTGCCGGCCGACGTCTCCGCGCTCGCCATCCGGGCCCAGTCGCGGGTCTCGGTGGCCCGCGCCCTCGACGGGCTGGACCAGTTCACCCTGCAGATCCTGGACGCCGCCCGGCTGACCCGGGACCCGGCCGACGGCACCACCTCCACCGAGGCGGTGCTCGCCATGGCGACCGCCGGGCCGCACCCGCCCGCCCCGACCGCCGTCCGGGCCGCGGTCAACCGGCTGCGCGCGCTCTTCCTGCTGTACGGCCCGGAGAGCGACCTCCAGATCGTCGGCGGCATCGACGAGCTCTCGCCGTACCCGGCGGGGCTCGGCCGGCCGGCGGCGGACCTGGACCCGCGGACGGCGGCGCTCTGCGCGGACCCGGCGAAGCTGCGGCGCACGCTGCTGGCCGCGCCGCCCTCGGCCCGGGCGATCCTGGACCGGCTGGCCGCCGGCCCGCCGGTGGGCAGCGTGCCGCCCGGCGCGCTCCAGGCGCCGCCGGTCGGCGCGGAGGACGCGCTGCCGCCGGACCCGACCAACGGCGGGGCCCCGACCGGCTCGCCGGTGCGCTGGCTGGTCGACCACCGGCTGCTGGTCCGGGTCTCCGGCGGGGCGGGCGGCACCCCCGGCACGGTCGAGCTGCCCCGGGAGATCGGTCTGCTGCTGCGGCGCGACAGCGGCCCGCTCGGCCCGCTGCGCACCAGCCCGCCGCCGGTGGCCGCCGCGCCCCGCGAACCGAAGGCCGCCGACTCCGCCGGCGCCGGCCAGGCCATGGAGGTGGTACGCCTCGCCGAGGCGCTGCTGGAGCAGCTCGCCGCCGAGCCGGTGCCGGTGCTCCGCTCCGGCGGGCTGGGCGTCCGCGAGCTGAAGCGGCTGGCCCGCACCGGCGGGGTGGACGAGTCGACGGCGGCGCTGCTGCTCGAGGTGGCGTACGCGGCCGGGCTGGTCGGCGAGGTGGAACTGCCCGGCGCGACCACCGCCCGGTACGGCGCCGACCAGCAGGTGCTGCCGACCGCCGGCTACGAGGTGTGGCGGGCGAGTTCGCTGGCCCAGCGCTGGGAGCAGCTGGCCCGGGCCTGGCTGACCATGACCCGGCAGGCCGGGCTGGTCGGCCAGCGCGACGACCGGGACCGCCCGATCACGGTGCTCTCCGCCGAGGCGGAGCGGGTCGGCGCGCCGGCCGCCCGGCGGGCGGTGCTCGGCGTCCTCGCCGACCTGGAGCCGGCCACCGCGCCGACCCCCGAAGAGGTGCTCGAGCTGCTGGACTGGCGGGCGCCGCGGCGCAGCCGGGGCCGGGAGGCCGCGCACCGCGAGGTGCTCGCCGAGGCGGCCACGCTCGGCGTCACCGGCCTCGGCGCGCTCACCTCGTACGGGCGGCTGCTGCTGGCCGACGTCACGGCGGGCGACGAGCGCGGGGCGGACGACCCGCTCGGGCTCCGCCTGGAGGCCGAGGAGGGCGAGCCGTCCACCGCGGTGCGGGCGCTGGACGCCCTGCTCCCCGCCCCGGTCGACCACTTCCTGGTGCAGGCCGATCTCTCCGTCGTGGTGCCCGGCCCGCCCGACCCGGCGCTCGCCGCCGAACTGGAGGTGGTCGCGGAACTCGAATCGGCCGGGGGCGCCAGCGTGCACCGGGTCACCACGGCGAGCGTGCGCCGCGCCCTGGACGCCGGCTACTCCGCCGACGACCTGCACGGGCTGTTCCGAAGGCGGTCCCGCACCCCGGTGCCGCAGGGGTTGACGTACCTCATCGACGACGTGGCCCGCAAGCACGGCGGGTTGCGGGTCGGCTCGGCCGGTGGGTACGTGCGCAGCGACGACGAGGCGCTGCTCGCCGAGGTGCTGGCCGACCGGCGGCTGGAGGCGCTGGCGCTGCGCAGGCTCGCGCCGACCGTGCTCGCCACCCCCTACCAGGTGGGCCGGATGCTGATCGCGCTCCGCGACGCCGGCTACGCCCCGGTGCCGGAGGACGCCAGCGGAGCGGCCGTGCTGTCCCGGCCCAAGACCCGCCGGGCACCGGCCCGGGTGTCGGTGGCCACCCGGACGCTGGACCCGCTGGCCACCCCGAAGCTCTCCATGCCCCGCCTGCTCGGCGTGGTGGAGCAGATCCGGCGCGGGGACGCGGCGGCCCGGGCGGCCCGGCGCGCGCCGGCCGTGGTCCGGGGCGCCCCGCCGACCGGTCCGGTGGCGGTGCCCAGCCACAGCGACGCCCTGGCGGTGCTGCAACAGGCCGTCCGGGACAAGGCGCTGGTCTGGGTCGGTTACGTCGACGCACACGGGGCGACCGCGTCCCGGCTGGTCCGGCCGGTGTCGATCGGGGCCGGCTATCTGCGCGCCGAGGACGAGCGGACGGAGATGCTGCACACCTTCGCACTGCACCGGATCACCGCGGCGGTGCTGGAGGACTGAGCAGGGGTCAGCGCCGGCTGCGCCGCACCGTCCCGACCACGGAGACGATCAGCAGCAGCGCGAAGCCGGCGCCGGCCGACTCGCCGACCGAGTCGACGAAGCCCTGCTGGAGCACCAGCCAGCCGAAGAGGAACCACCCGACGAGGATCACTGCGGCGACCACGTACGCGACCACGGTGGCCGTGGAGACCTCGTCGGCCGGCGCGTCGTCGTGCTGGCGGATCGCTTCACGCTCGACGGTCATCCTCGCCCCTCCCCGTCCGGTCCGGCCCCTGCCGTCCCAGCGTGGCACCAGGGTGGCCGCAGTGACAGGGGATAAATCCCCGATCGGACGGGGTGTGCGACCCCGACAACCCTCAGGGGGTCGGTTGGCTCAGGTGCCGGGGCGGCGGCCGACCAGCACCACCCGGCTGCCGACCTTGCCGAGTTCCCAGTAGCGGACCGCGTCGGCGTGCAGCAGGTTGACGCAGCCGTGCGAGCCGATCGACTTGTTGTGCAGGTAGGTGGTGGTCTCGTGGAAGCCCATCCCCTGGGTGAAGTGCTGCCAGTAGGGCAGCCAGACCTCGTACGGGTCGGACCACTCCTTGATGTTGCGGTAGTTGATCGTGAAGGTGCCGGCCGGCGTGCGGTAGCCGGGCATCCCCGTCCGGGTCACCGTGGGCTTGACGATCACCTTGCCGTTGCGCATCACCCAGGTCGTCTGCCGGGTCAGGTCGATGCAGAACGTGGTGCCCGAGCCGGCCCTGCACCGGCTGGTGTCCGTGGTCGCCAGCCGCTTCGCCACGTCGTACGTCGTGGGCCCGGCGCGGCCCTGCACCGGGCGGATGTCGTACCGCTTCTGGAACTTCTTGATCGCGGCGCAGTCGGCGGCGGACTGCCGGCCGTCCACGGTCAGGGTGCCGAAACCGCCCAGCCGGGCGAGGTAGGTCTCCACCGCGCGCTGGTGCTCGCCCTGCGGGCAGCCGGTGAAGGACGGCGACCGGGTGGCGGTGGGCTTCGGCGCGGTGCTCCGGGTGGGTTTCGCCGTGGGGGTCGGCTTCGTGGTCGGCTTCGGCGGTGGCGTCGTGGGCCGGACACGCTGGTCCGGCCCGGGCGCATCGCTCGCCCCCGTTACCTGCTCCGCCGCACCGGCCGGCACGGGCTCCCCGCCCCCGCCGGCCTGCGGATCGAACGCACACGCACCCGCGCCGACCAGCGTGACCACTGCCAGGGCGACCAACCGGGTGGTGAACCGGACACGCTTCATGAGCCCTCCCCTGGACAGCCGTCCCCTTGATAGACGTTTGCGAGTGCCGCGATGGTTGCGTGCGGTGGGCATTTTTCTTCAGTTATCCGAGTGCGTGCAACACTGGATGGTCGGCCTGAGGCGGGTATGCACGTCTCCCATGGCGGCCGACGACCGGCCGGAGAGAGGACGCTGGCGTGAGCGGTGGACCACTGATCGTGCAGTCGGACAAGACCCTGCTGCTGGAGATCGACCACCCGGACGCGCAGGCCTGCCGGATGGCGATCGCGCCCTTCGCCGAGCTGGAGCGCTCCCCGGAGCACGTGCACACCTACCGGCTCACCCCGCTCGGGCTGTGGAACGCCCGCGCCGCCGGCCACGACGCGGAGAGCGTGGTGGACGCGCTGATCAAGTACTCCCGCTACCCGGTGCCGCACGCGCTGCTGGTCGACGTGGCCGAGACGATGGACCGGTACGGCCGGCTCCAGCTCGCCAACGACCCGGCGCACGGCCTGGTGCTGCGGGCCCTGGACCGGCTGGTGCTGGTCGAGGTCGCCAAGAGCAAGAAGCTCGCCGGCATGCTCGGCAACAAGATCGACGACGACACCATCCAGGTGCACCCGTCCGAGCGGGGCCGGCTCAAGCAGGCGCTGCTCAAGCTCGGCTGGCCGGCGGAGGACCTGGCCGGCTACGTCGACGGCGAGGCGCACCCGGTCGAGCTGGCCGAGGCCGGCAAGGAGGGCCGCAGGCCGTGGACGCTGCGGTCGTACCAGCGGGAGGCGGTCGAGGCGTTCTGGGCCGGCGGGTCGGGCGTGGTGGTGCTCCCCTGCGGCGCCGGCAAGACGCTGGTCGGCGCGGCGGCGATGGCCGAGGCGAAGGCGACCACGCTGATCCTGGTCACCAACACGGTGGCCGGGCGGCAGTGGAAGCGTGAGCTGATCGCCCGCACCTCGCTGACCGAGGAGGAGATCGGCGAGTACTCGGGTGAGCGCAAGGAGATCCGCCCGGTCACCATCGCCACGTACCAGGTGCTCACCTCGCGGCGCGGCGGCGCGTTCACCCACCTCGACCTGTTCGGCGCCCGCGACTGGGGCCTGGTCATCTACGACGAGGTGCACCTGCTGCCCGCGCCGATCTTCCGGTTCACCGCGGACCTCCAGGCCCGCCGCCGGCTCGGCCTCACGGCGACTCTGGTACGCGAGGACGGCCGGGAGGGCGACGTGTTCAGCCTGATCGGCCCCAAGCGGTACGACGCGCCGTGGAAGGACATCGAGTCGCAGGGCTGGATCGCCCCGGCCGAGTGCATCGAGGTACGCGTGACGCTCACCGACGCGGAGCGGATGGCGTACGCGACGGCGGAGGCCGAGGAGCGCTACCGGATGGCGGCGACCGCCCGCACCAAGCTGCCCGTGGTCAAGGCGCTGGTCGACCGGCACCCGGGCGAGCAGACGCTGGTGATCGGCGCGTACATCGACCAGCTGCACCAGCTCGGCGAATACCTCGACGCCCCGATCGTGCAGGGCTCGACCACCAACAAGGAGCGGGAGCGGCTCTTCGACGCGTTCCGCTCGGGTGAGCTGCGGACCCTCGTGATCTCCAAGGTCGGCAACTTCTCGATCGACCTGCCGGAGGCGGCGGTGGCGATCCAGGTGTCGGGGACGTTCGGGTCGCGGCAGGAGGAGGCGCAGCGGTTGGGGCGGGTGCTGCGGCCGAAGGCGGACGGCCGGCAGGCGCACTTCTACACGGTGGTCTCCCGGGACACGATCGACACGGAGTACGCGGCGCACCGGCAGCGGTTCCTCGCCGAGCAGGGCTACGCGTACACGATCGTGGACGCCGACGACGTGCTCGGCCCGAAGCTCCCGACGATCGACTGAATGGACGACCCCTCGACTAAGTCTAGGGCATTTTACTTGTATCATCTAGTAAGCTAGACTAGCCGCGTGAAGCGGGTTGACCTGATCAACAAGATCAGCAAAGCGGCTGCCGATGCCGGTGTGACCTTCGAAAAGGTACGCGAGGGTGGCAGCCACACGATCTACAGATTCGGCCCGCAGAACGTCGTCATACCTCGACACAAGGAGATCAACGAGCTCACGGCGCGGGGTATCCTGCGCAGCCTGGGCTTGAGGTGAAAGGGGGGCGTCGTTGATGAAGTACACCGCCAAATGCGTACGCTCGGGCGCCTGGTGGGCGATCAGCGTGCCGGAGATCAGGGGCGTTTTCTCTCAGGCTCGTCGCCTCGACCAGGTCGAAGGGATGGCACGTGAAGCCATCGCCCTCATGCTCGACGTCGACCCGCAGAGCTTCGACGTCGACGTGCAGCCCGACCTGCCGCAAGAGGTGACCCGCGCTCGCAGAGCCCGCAGCGCCCTGCGCAAGGCCGAAGAGTCCGCCGAAGAGGCGACTGTCACCGCCGCGCGCGCACTACTGGCAAAGGGCTACACGGTCCGCGACGCGGGTGCGCTTCTTGGCATCTCCCCGCAGCGCGTGTCGCAGCTAGCGCCGAAGAAGACTGCGGCCGGCGGTGCCAGCAAGATCAGCAAGGGCGGGAAAGCCGCGCTCAGGCCGGAACAGGAGACCGCTGCCGCTTGATGCGGCCCTCGCGGCTGGATCGTCCCGGCCGCGTGCACCGAGTACGCGTGACGCTCACCGATGCGGCCTACCGGTCACCGCACCGGACCTGCACCGCGCGCAGATCTTCGCCCGGTCCGCCGCGCGGTTGCTGGCCCGGCTCAGCGCACGGGTGGAGCCGGGCGGGGTGACCGTCTCGGCCGAGGACCAGCAGGGCGTACGCCACTGGGTCTTCTGCGACCGGCCCCTGCCCGGCGGCGCGCGCTGCGCCCTGCCGGCCGACCACACCGCGCCCTGCTCGCGGCGCGCCCGGAACCTCGTTCCCGGTTGGCGTCCCGGCCGATGAATGCTCCGGTCGCCAGGTCGGCGATGTGGCGGTATCCCCGTCGCCTGGATACCGCCATATCCGCGACATGGAGTCGATCAAGCGGGGCACAAGGAAGGGGTTGGCGGGCCGCTCGCCGCGACCCGTCAACCCCGACCATGCTTGGCTACTTGACGCCGCCGGCGCGGAACGCCACCCAGGCGTCGCTCATCCGGTCGGCCTGTCCGGCGGTGAACATGTTCATGCAGGAGTCCTGCGTGTAGTCCATGAAGTTGTGGATCGGGTCCAGCCCGGGTGCGGCGCAGGTGTCCGCGCCCATCGGGCAGTTGAACTGCGGGTGCGCCTCGCGCGGAGTGTCCGCCACGAAGTCGCCGGAGGCGGAGCACCCGTGCGCGAAGGTGTGCTCCAGCATCAGCCAGTGCCCGACCTCGTGCGTCAGCGTGTCACCGAGGGCGTACTTGCCCGCCGTGCCGCCCGGCATCGACTCGTCGAGGATCACCACGCCGTCGATGAAGTCCCGGCCGTTGTTGTAGCCCTTCGGGAAGTACGCCCAGCCGAGCAGGCCGCCGCCGATGTTCGCCGCGTACACGTTCAGGGTGCGGGCGTCGCCGGTGTACAGCGCCTTCTTCATGTCCCGCTCGTTCTTGCCCGGCACGACCGTGTACCAGTCGCTGTTCACCGTCCACGTGGTGTCGACCAGGTCGAACCGGAACGGCGTGTCGGAGGCGTTGGCGGCGGTGCGGCCGGCGAACGAGTCGTTGAGCACCTCCATCTGGTCGGCGATCAGGGTGTTCCACCTGGCCGTCTCGGCCGCGGTGAGCGGGTGGTCGGAGATCATGTGGAAGACCGTCGGCACGGTGACGCTGCCGTTGGCCAGCCGCGGCGAATCCTTGATCACGCCGTAGGCGTTCGCCTCGTTCTTGGAGTACAGCTCCGGCTCCTGGGCGGTGGCGCCCTCGGCGACCCGGGCCGCGCTGTGCTCGTCGGCACCCGGCTCACACTCCGCGACACCCGGGGAGACGGTCACGGGTGCCGCCGCCACCGCGCCGTAGGCGCCACCGGACGCCAGGAGCGTCGCAGCGGTGGCGGTGAGGACTGCCAGTCGGAAGATCGGTCTCCTGTGCATCGGTGCACCTTTCAGAGGATGGAGACGGTGCGGAATCGACGCGGGTCGCCATTGAGCAGGTCAATGACGTCGTCTTCCCGGTATGAGAGCACGTCGGCGGCGTCGACAACAGACCTCGGGACATGGGCTGACACCGGTGTAACGGCAGGGGGCTGAGCAGCGCTATTTGCCTCCCGCGACCCGCCGCTGCCCCATCGGCGCGGGTTGCGCCGCCGGTGGACCACGTGTCGCCCCGCGCCCGCCGGTGGCCGGCGCCGAGCGGGTGACAGGACCGGTCAGAAATCGAGAAGCACCGGTCGTCGACCCGCACCTAGCGTCATGGCATCCCGCCCGTCAGGTCGTCGGGACCTGGCGTCGCCCGACATCCGAGGAGGTCGCAGTGAACGCGAACAAGTGGATCCGGCAGTTCCACCGCTGGCTGGCCGTCACCTTCACGGTGACCGTCATCGTCACCTTCATCGCCCTGGCCCAGGAGGACCCGGTCGTCTGGGTCTCCTACGTGCCGCTGCTCCCGCTCGCCCTGCTCCTGGTCACCGGCCTGTACCTCTTCGCGCTGCCGTATCTCACCAAGCGGCACAGCGGACGGGCCGTCACCCGCGAGAGCTGAGGCCGGCGGCGCCGGCGAGAGACCTCAGAGGACCCGGGTGACCTGCTCGGCGGCGATCAGGGCGTCCCGCCGGGCGGGGTCGAGGTTGGCGCAGACGACCACCGACGCGCCGACGCTCAGCGGGGCGAGCAGCCACTTCAGCGGCTGCTCGTGCTCGGCCGCGTCGACCAGCAGCCGGTCGCCGGCGCGCAGGTCGAGCTGGTCGGCCAGGGCCAGGGCGACCCGCCCCCACTCGTCGTAACTGGTGCCGTCCGGGCTGGCCGGGTCCGTCGGGCGGATCACGGCGTGGTCGGGCGGAGCGTCGGTGTGCCGGAGCACCTCGGCGGACCAGTCGAGCCAGCCCACCGGCACCTCGGCCAGCCGGCCGGGGCCGGTGCCGACGAGGTAGCGGTGCGTCCCGTCCGGCACGTCCTCCAGCCAGTCGTCGAGGCGCTCCGGGGTCACGAACACCGCGTCGTACGGCCGGGCGGCGCCCGGTTCGAGCACCGGCAGCCCGGCGGTGGCCCGCGGCCGGTACGACACCGCCAGCCCGACCGCCCAGGCACCCAGCAGCACTGCGGCGGTACGCCAGTGCGGCGGCAGCAGCACCGCGACCCGGTCGCCGGGGCGCAGCCCGCAGCCGTCCCGCAGCAGGCCCGCGCTGCGCGCCGCCCATTCGCCGAGCTGCGCCGCGGTCAGGTCGACCCGCTCGCCGGTCGCGTCGTCGCACCAGCTGAGCAGCGGAACGTCGGCCGTGCGCACCGGGTCGGCCGCGACGGTGACGGGCGTACTGGCGGCCATCGGGCGCTCCTTCCTGCCGGTGCGTCCACCCTAGACGAGTAGTTCCGAATCCCGGTCAGTGGTCGTAGGCGATCAGTGACCGGGTGACGGGTGCGCCGGTCTTGTTG